>NZ_CP031243.1:300000-410000 GCF_003352385.1 Haemophilus haemolyticus
AAATTGCGAAGAACAGAGCAAGAGCTGAAGATGCGGCTGAAGAGCGTATTTTGGATGCTTTACTTCCTCCAGCAAAAAATCAGTGGGGCGAAGTTGAAAGCCATGATAGTCACAGCAGTACTCGCCAAGCGTTCCGCAAAAAATTACGTGAAGGTCAATTAGATGATAAAGAAATCGAAATTGATGTGTCTGTTGGCGTGTCTATGGGTGTTGAAATTATGGCTCCTCCAGGCATGGAAGAAATGACAAACCAGTTGCAATCATTGTTCCAAAATTTGGGTTCAGATAAAACGAAAAAACGCAAAATGAAAATTAAAGATGCGTTGAAAGCCTTGATTGATGATGAAGCAGCGAAATTAATTAACCCTGAAGAACTTAAACAAAAAGCGATTGATGCGGTAGAACAAAATGGTATTGTCTTTATCGATGAAATCGACAAAATTTGTAAGAAAGGTGAATATAGCGGTGCAGATGTATCGCGTGAAGGTGTGCAACGTGATTTACTTCCGTTAGTGGAAGGCTCGACCGTTAGTACCAAACACGGAATGGTTAAAACTGATCATATCTTATTTATTGCATCGGGTGCATTCCAAGTTGCTCGTCCTTCAGATTTAATTCCAGAGTTGCAGGGGCGCTTGCCGATTCGTGTGGAACTTACCGCATTAAGTGCGGCTGATTTTGAGCGTATTTTAACGGAGCCACATGCCTCTTTAACCGAGCAATACAAAGCCTTGATGGCAACAGAAGGGGTGAATATTGAATTTACAACCGATGCAGTGAAGAAAATTGCTGAGGCTGCATTCCGTGTGAATGAAAAAACGGAAAATATCGGTGCACGCCGTTTGCATACGGTAATGGAACGTTTAATGGATAAAATTTCTTTCAGTGCAAGCGACATGAATGGTCAAACTATCAATATTGATGCGGCTTATGTATCGGATGCACTCGGCGAAGTGGTCGAAAATGAAGATTTAAGTCGTTTTATTCTTTAAGAATAAAAATTTTACACATAAAAAGTGCGGTGAATTTTGGATCTGCATCCCAAAAATTGAACAGTTAAGCAAATACTGAGTTCCGCATTGTACGGGACTCAGCTTTTTTATAAGTCTATTAATGGGACAAAATAGAGTTTATTCTGCCCAACTCTAAATTCTGTCACATCAGCACGAACTGTTTTTGATTTAATTCGGTTACACTAAAATCCTAATTAAAACGAAATTAGTAAGAATCGGACATCATCTGCACCTTAAATAGGCATCCTGTTTTTGTGGAAGTTCAAGGTTCACCGCACTTTTTTGTTAACATAGGAAACTTAAAGAATCGTTAATAGCTGGGCAAAATCATCAAACACCCAATCTGGATTGGATTCGCTGATAGGGATATTGTAATTGTAACCGTAAGTTAAACCAACAACCGCACAGCCCGCAGCGTGACCTGCGATAATATCATTTTTAGAATCGCCCACGAAAAGCACTTGGCGTGGTTCAAAACCAAATTTTCCGCATAAATAATAAAGCGGACCTGGGTGTGGTTTAATGGCAGGTAAAGATTGCCCCCCCAACATTTCACTAAATAAATGATCAATTCCAAACGCAGCCAATACTGGTTGAACATGCCTTGTGGGTTTATTAGTAACAACTGCTAGAACATAGCCTTTTTCTTTTAAGGTTTCTAATGTTTCTTTTACATTCGGATACAGACGACTTACATTACATAAATTCTCGCCATAAAAAAAATTAAAACGCTCCGTTACCTGCTTAATCTCTTCTTCAGTTAAAACTTTTCCTGTTTGTTTTTGCACCCAATCTAACGCACGGGCAATTAATACAGGCGCCCCATTACCGATCCAAGTTAACACTAATTCTTCTGGCGCTTTCGGTAAATCAAATTCAGCCAAAGCAGAATTTACCGATAATGCCAAATCAGGCAGGCTATTTACCAACGTCCCATCTAAATCAAAGCCAATAAGTTTAAATTGTGTATTCATTGTTTTTCTCTGTTCTATTGCAATCGCATTTCATTAAAACGACGGTTATGCGCCCACACTCGCGAGCTGTGTACGCATTTGGTCAATAACTTGTTTATAATCTGGCTTACCAAAAATTGCGGAACCTGCCACAAACATATCAGCACCTGCTGCTGCAATTTCTGCAATATTATCAACCTTCACACCACCATCTACTTCAAGACGAATATCATAACCACTTTCATCAATGATCTTACGAGCCTGTTGTAATTTCTTCAATGTTGCAGGAATAAAAGATTGTCCGCCAAATCCAGGATTAACTGACATTAATAAAATCACATCCACTTTATCCAAAACGTAATCTAAATAGCTCAACGGCGTTGCAGGATTAAAAACTAATCCAGATTTACAACCACAATCACGAATAAGCTGCAAAGAGCGGTCAATATGTTCGCTAGATTCTGGGTGGAAAGTGATGTAGTTCGCACCAGCTTTAGCAAAATCGGGAATAATACGATCGACGGGTTTTACCATTAAATGCACATCAATCGGTGCGGTAATACCATAATCACGTAAAGCTTGACATACCGCAGGCCCAAAAGTGAGATTAGGTACATAATGATTATCCATTACATCAAAATGAATAACATCCGCGCCCGCATTAAGTACATTTTGTACATCATCACCAAGACGAGCGAGATCGGCAGAAAGAATTGATGGGGCGATAAGATAAGGTTTCATAAAGGTTCTCCGTTGAGAAAATGAGTGCATTTAGTTTACTCACTTAAGTTCAAAAAACCAATAGTAATCCTTATATGAAATAACAAGATAAACAAAGAAAGGGCACTTGAGTGCCCTTTCAGTTATTAATATTAAATAGACGAAAATTTACACGTCCAAATTTGCTCTTAACGCATTCAGCTCAATGAACTCACGACGTGGCTCAACTTCATCTCCCATTAAGGTCGTGAAGAGTTGATCTGCTGCAACAGCATCCTTAATAGAAACTTTCAACATACGACGTGAATTTGGATCCATTGTGGTTTCCCAAAGTTGATCTGCGTTCATTTCACCAAGTCCTTTATAACGTTGTATTTCAAGGCCTTTACGAGATTCTTTCACTAGCCATTCAACGGCTTGTTCAAAACTACGTACTGGTTGTACTTTTTCACCACGTGTGACATAAGCGCCTTCTTCTAATAAACCATTGAGTTGTTTATTAAGAGAAACAATTTTCGCGTATTCATTGCCGTGAACAAAATCAAAATTCAAGAAATAATCGGTATCAATACCATGTTTACGAACGGTAATCACCGCTTCATACACTTGGCGTTCCGCATTAAATTGTGTACGCACCGAATATTGATGAGCTTCTGTTTCTTTTGCGGTCAGTTGTTCAACAAAAGATTTACCCCAATTTTCAACCGCACTTTCGTCTTTCATCATTTCGACAGAAATTGGCGACTGATAAATTAATCCTTGCAATACAGGGGCTGGATAATGGCGACTTAAGCGACCGATAAGTTTTTGCACGCTATTATATTCTGCCACCAATTTTTCAAATACAAGGGCATTCATTGCTGGTGCATTTGCGCTAATATGTAATTCCGCGCCATCTAAAGCAAGCGTTAATTCATATTGCTCCATTTCATCCGCATCTTTAATGTAGCGTTCTTGTTTTCCTTTTTTCACTTTGTAAAGTGGCGGCTGAGCAATGTAAACATAACCACGCTCAATAAGCTCAGGCATTTGACGATAGAAGAACGTTAAAAGCAACGTACGAATGTGAGAACCATCCACATCAGCATCAGTCATGATAATGATATGATGATAACGTAATTTATCTGGGTTATATTCATCACGACCAATACCGCAACCTAAAGCAGTAATTAATGTGCCCACTTCTTGGGAAGACAACATTTTGTCGAAGCGCGCTTTTTCTACGTTTAAGATTTTACCTTTCAATGGCAAAATTGCTTGAGTTTTACGATCACGACCAACTTTTGCAGAACCACCCGCAGAGTCACCCTCCACCAAGTAAAGTTCAGAAAGTGCAGGATCTTTTTCTTGACAGTCCGCAAGTTTACCCGGTAAACCTGCAATATCTAATGCCCCTTTACGGCGCGTCATTTCACGAGCTTTGCGTGCTGCTTCGCGCGCACGAGCTGCCATAATAATTTGGTTTACGATGATTTTTGCATCTGCTGGATTTTCCAATAAATATTCCTGCATTTTTTCATTCATCGCAGATTCCACCGCACTTTTAACTTCTGAAGACACAAGTTTGTCTTTAGTTTGCGATGAGAATTTTGGATCAGGCACTTTAACTGAAATAATTGCAACTAAACCTTCACGCGCATCATCGCCTGAAGTGGCCACTTTTTCTTTTTTCAGCATACCTTCGTTTTCCATATAGCTATTTAAGCTACGGGTTAGAGCCCCACGGAAACCTGCTAAGTGAGTACCGCCATCACGTTGAGGAATGTTATTTGTGAAGCAATACACGTTTTCATTTACACCATCATTCCACTGCAAGGCGACTTCTACTCCGATGCCATCTTTCTCAGCTGTAAAATAAAATGGTTTTGGATGAATTGGGTTTTTATTTTTATTCAAATATTCGACGAATGCTTGAATACCGCCTTCGTAATGGAAATGATCTTCAGAGCCATCACGTTTATCGATTAAACGAATAGACACGCCAGAGTTCAAGAAAGAAAGCTCACGTAAGCGTTTTGCTAAGATTTTGTAATCAAAGGTTGTGATAGCAAAAATATTTGAGCTTGGCCAGAAACGAACTGTTGTCCCCGTTGCCTCTGTGTCGCCAATCACTGTTAATGGCGCTTGTGGCTCACCTAAATGATAGAATTGCTCATGAACATGACCTTGACGACGAATGGTTAATTGTAATTTATCAGAAAGCGCATTCACTACAGATACACCCACGCCGTGTAAACCGCCCGATACTTTATAAGAGTTATCGTCAAATTTACCGCCTGCGTGAAGCACTGTCATAATAACTTCAGCTGCAGAAACGCCTTCTTCAGGATGAATATCCACAGGAATCCCGCGCCCATCATCTTGCACCGATACAGAATTATCATCATGAATGGTCACGATAATATCGGAACAATGGCCAGCGAGGGCTTCATCAATGGCATTATCCACCACTTCAAATACCATATGGTGCAAACCAGTACCGTCATCGGTATCACCGATATACATACCAGGACGTTTACGCACCGCATCAAGGCCTTTTAATACTTTAATGCTCGATGCACCATAGTTATCATTGGTCGTTTCTGACATAATTTATCTCATTCTTTTGTAAATAAAAATTGGGCGAGATTATAGCAAAAAATCGCCGTTTTGGCGATGCTTTTCGGGAAAGGAAAGATATAAAAAAAGGGCGAGTAATTTCGCCCTATAACTTGTTATTTTTTCCAATTTTTTAGTGCATCAGCAAAGGCATTACCCATCGCATTATTACCTCTTGAACTACGATCCTCTCGCTGCGTATTTCCACGAGGTCTTGTAGATAAAGTGCGGTCAGATTTGCCGTCATTTTTGACCGCACTTTCATCTAATCGCATCGTCAACGCAATACGTTTACGCGGCACATCCACTTCCAACACTTTCACTTTTACGATATCGCCAGTTTTCACCACTTGATGTGGATCTTCTACGAATTTATCGCTTAATGATGAAATATGTACTAAACCGTCTTGATGAACACCGATATCCACAAATGCGCCGAAGTTAGTCACATTGGTGACGGTACCTTCTAAAATCATACCAGGTTTTAAATCGGTGATTTCCTCTACACCCTCTGCAAATACAGCGGTTTTGAACTCGCCGCGTGGATCACGACCCGGTTTTTCCAATTCTTTGAAAATATCTTGAACCGTTGGTAAACCAAATTGCTCATTAATGAATTGTTTTGCATCAAGCTGACGTACCACACCCGCATTACCCATTAAATCTTGAATAGATTGCGCGGTAGCTTGCAAAATTTTTTCGACCACAGGGTAAGCTTCTGGGTGAACACCTGAAGCATCAAGTGGATTTTTCCCTTCAGTAATACGCATAAAGCCTGCACATTGCTCAAAGGCTTTTGGCCCTAAACGTGGCACTTTTTTCAATTCTGCACGGCTTTCAAAACGCCCATTTTCATCACGATATTCCACAATGTTTTGTGCTAAGGTTTTTGTCATACCAGCTACACGAGCTAATAATGGTGCGGATGCGGTATTTAAATCTACGCCTACCGCGTTTACACAGTCTTCCACCACCGCATCGAGTTTACGCGCAAGTTGAGTTTGGTTTACATCGTGTTGATATTGCCCTACACCAATGGCTTTCGGTTCTATTTTCACTAATTCTGCCAATGGATCTTGTAAACGACGCGCAATAGAGACCGCACCACGTAAAGATACATCTAAATTCGGGAATTCATTTGCCGCAAATTCAGAAGCGGAATAAACGGACGCGCCTGCTTCACTCACCACAACGGTTTGTGGTTTATTTTCTTTAATTTCTTTAATCACTTCTTTCGCAAAACGTTCTGTTTCACGAGAAGCCGTACCGTTACCAATGGCAATTAATTCCACGTTATGTTTGCGGATTAAGCTGAAAATCGCCACTTGTGCTTCAGCTTCACGCCCTGTGTGTGGATAAATGGTGGTGGTATCTAATAATTTACCTGTGTTATCCACCACCGCAACTTTAACACCTGTACGTAAGCCTGGGTCCAAGCCCATGGTGCTTTTCGCACCAGCGGGTGCCGCCATTAAAAGTGCGGTCAGATTTCGAGCGAAAACATCAATGGCCTCTTCTTCCGCTTTTTCACGTAAACTCGCCATTAATTCCGTTTCTAAATGCAACGACACTTTGATTTTCCATGTCCACGCAATCACTTGCTCACGCCATTTATCCGCAGGCTGTCCCGTGAAACGCACATCTAAATAATCACTAATAATCTCTTCACAATAGCTTTGACGACTTCCCTCTTCTGCATCAGGATCAGCATTTAAGTTTAATTGTAAAATACCCTCATTACGCCCACGGAACATAGCTAATGCACGGTGAGAAGGCACATTTTTCAATAATTCTTGGTGATCGAAATAATCTTGGAATTTTGTGCCTTCCGTTTCCTTGCCTTCGATCACTTTGGATACGATAACGGCATTTTTCGCTAAATAATCACGGACTTTCGCTAATAAACCTGCATCTTCAGCAAAACGCTCCATTAAAATATAGCGTGCACCGTCTAACGCAGCTTTGCTATCAGCTACGCCTTTTTCAGCATCAACAAAGGAAAGTGCGGTTGATTCTGGATCATTTTTTGGCTCGCACCAAAGTAAATCAGCCAATGGTTCAAGACCGGCTTCAATGGCAATTTGCCCTTTCGTACGGCGTTTAGGTTTGTACGGCAAATACAAATCTTCTAATTCGGTTTTGCTTTGTGTTGCATAGATTTTATCGAGCAATTCGTCAGTCAATTTCCCTTGCTCTTCAATAGATTTCAAAATGGTTTGACGACGATCTTCTAATTCACGCAAATAAATTAAACGGGTTTCAAAATGACGAAGTTGGGTGTCGTCTAAGCCACCTGTGGCTTCTTTACGATAACGGGCGATAAATGGAATGGTGTTGCCATCATCTAATAATTGAATGGCAGCAAGAATTTGTTGGGGTTGAACGGTTAATTCTGCTGCAATAATTTGGCTAATTTGTTGATTTAACATTGTCATACTTCTTTGTTATGAAAGGATTCGAGAAAAAACGAAGATAGAATACTGGTTTTAGCGGACTGGCTCAAATATAATTCAAAAAACTTTCTTTTATTTTTATTATGGCAAAATCAAATTATATTACCCGTCAAGGCTGGAATGAGCTTGACCAAGAACTCAAGTTTTTGTGGAAAGAAGAACGTCCCAAAGTTACCCAAGCTGTTTCAGATGCCGCCGCTCTTGGTGACCGCAGTGAGAATGCAGAATATATTTACGGAAAACGTCGTTTACGTGAAATTGATCGCCGAGTACGTTTTTTAACTAAAAGATTGGAAGTGCTACAAATTGTCGATTACAACCCAAAGCAAGAGGGAAAAATCTTCTTCGGCGCATGGGTAGAATTGGAGGATGAAGAAGGTGAAATCAAGCAATATCGTATCGTCGGTTGTGACGAATTTGCCCCTGCCAAAAACTGGATATCCATTGATTCCCCAGTTGCTCGAGCTTTAATCGGAAAAACATTAGACGACGAAGTGCGGGTAGAAACGCCTTCAGGTTTTATCACTCTTTATGTGAATAAAATTTGGTATGAGAAATAACTCGGAAAAATAAAAGATAGTGAATATCTAAACTAATAGGCTAGATACAAACTATCTTACTTGCCTCTTTCCTTATTCGCTGCAAAATCAGCGCCTTTTGCAAGCATTCTCAACTGCAAAATCACTCGAGCTTTAAGTTGCTCACGTTCAGCTTTACTCATATCTAAAGCATTAGCCCCTGCAGTGAATACGATTGTTACGATGCCTTCCGCTTGAACATAAGCAACATATTGCGAATATTGATGTTTGTAGGAAATATATTCTGCTAACTCATCAACAAAATGCTTAATTTCACGTGCTGCCGCAGTACGAAAAGCTTGGGATGTTCCAGAGCTTTCGCGTAATAGCAAGCGGAAAACGTTCGTACTATTAGTGATAAATTCAAAAAATGTATCCACAGAAACAGAAATAACGCTACCGCCAGCATCGATACGCTTACGCGCTTGACGCATTAATTGGCGCAACATCAAACCTGCTTCATCCACCATTTCTAAGCCGAGTTCATCCATATCGCTAAAATGACGATAGAAAGATGTAGGCGCAATTCCAGCCTCGCGCGCAACCTCTCGCAAACTCAAATTAGAAAAACTTTTTTCTGCGCTAAGTTGATTAAATGCCGCATCCACTAAAGCGCGACGCGTCTTTTCTTTTTGAACAGCGCGAACACCAGCCATTATTTCAACCCACCTAGAATAGATTTAACTTCATCGCTGACCGCACTTGCAACACGCTCATAACGATTACGTAATGGTGAGCCAGGACGATAAACCAACGCAATGGTGCGTGATGGCTCAGGCGAATAACAAGGAATATATTTCACACCTTTGCGCGTACCTTCATTTAGTACCGCTAATTCAGGCATAAAAGTGATACCAGCATTTGCTGCTACCATATTGCGCAAAGTTTCAAGGCTAGTCGCTTGGAAATGGGAATTTTCTTTTGCGCCAGCAGTGAAGCAATAATCTAGTGCTTGATTACGCAAACAATGACCATCATCAAGCATTAACATTTCTTGACCATTTAACTGGTTCATTGGAAGTTTACTTTCTTGCGCCCAAGGATGATGCTCTGATACGGCGAGTAACATTTTCTCGTTGAAAATAGGTACTTCAATAAAAGCCTCAGTTTCTGGAACAGTGGCAACGATGGCACAATCTAAACGCCCCGTTTCCAATTGCTCTAATAATTGATGCGTTTGCGCTTCATAAAGAAAAACTTCTAAATCAGGGAATGCCGCTTTTAACGTTGGCACAATATAAGGGAGCAAATAAGGACCAACTGTTGGGATTAAACCGATGTGTAATGGCCCTGTCATTTCTTTACCTTGATTGCTCGCCATTTCTTTCAATAATTTTACTTCTCGAAGAACTGTGCGAGCTTGATCAACCAATAACATCCCAGATTGAGTAAATAACACTTTACGGCTAGTGCGCTCTAACAAGATAATACCGAGCTCATCTTCTAATTTACGAATTTGGCCACTCAATGTTGGTTGACTCACATTACAAGAATCGGCAGCACGGCGGAAATGTTTATATTCAGATAAGGCAACAAGATATTCTAGATCACGGATATTCATGAGATTTTCCCTATAGAAAAATTCAATTAAAAGAATAGAATTAATTGATTATGACTATATCATAATTTTCTCTATAATACAGCGCATAAAATTTAAATTAACAACCAATAGGAGAAAAAAACAATGTCTAATATGGAAGGAAAAAAAGTCCCTCAAGTGACATTCCGCACTCGTCAGGGTGATAAATGGGTTGATGTAACTACCTCTGAATTATTTGATAACAAAACAGTGATCGTGTTCTCATTACCGGGCGCATTCACTCCAACTTGCTCATCATCACACTTACCACGTTACAACGAATTAGCGCCCGTATTCAAAAAATACGGTGTAGACGATATTCTCGTTGTATCTGTAAATGATACTTTCGTAATGAACGCATGGAAAGAAGATGAAAAATCTGAAAACATCACTTTCATTCCAGATGGTAATGGTGAATTTACCGAAGGTATGGGTATGTTAGTTGGTAAAGAAGATTTAGGTTTCGGTAAACGTTCATGGCGTTATTCTATGCTTGTGAAAAACGGCGTAGTTGAAAAAATGTTTATCGAACCAAACGAACCAGGCGATCCGTTCAAAGTATCAGATGCTGACACTATGTTGAAATACCTTGCACCACAACACCAAGTGCAAGAGTCTATTTCAATCTTCACAAAACCTGGCTGTCCTTTCTGTGCAAAAGCAAAACAACTTTTACACGATAAAGGCTTAAGTTTCGAAGAAATCGTATTAGGTCACGATGCAACAATCGTGAGCGTACGTGCAGTTTCAGGTCGTACTACTGTTCCACAAGTGTTTATCGGTGGTAAACACATTGGCGGTAGCGACGATTTGGAAAAATACTTTGCATAAGCAGGCAAGTATTTAGCTGATTATTATTTGGGAATGTAATTTAAAGGGCGCATTAAGCGCCCTTTTCATTTGTACGAATTTATTGCAAAAATTAATAATGGGGCGGTGGCGTTTCTTCAGATTGGCTTGCAATGTTAGAGGGTTGAAAATCTTTTAATTTATTTGCCATATAACGCAATTGGACTTGCATTTTATCAATATCAAATTGCTGTTGAACTAAAGCGTGATTTAATTCATCTAATAACTGTTCCTGAAATGCAATTTTCGTTTCAAGTTCCTCGATGCGATTTTCTAACATTTGTTGAATTTGCATAAATTTTCTCTAAATTCTAAAAAAAAGTTGAGAATAGATAGAAAGCAATTTAATCTATTCCTCGTATTATTCCATTCATTATAAAGGATTAACTCATATGTTAAAAATTCAAAAATTATCTATCGCAGCATTAATGGTAAGTGCGGTGATTTCTGGCCAAGTTTTTGCAGAGGATAGCGCATTCGATGAGAAAGCAGCATCTTATGCCGTGGGTGCGCTCATGGGCGGTCAAATGAAAGATCTTGTAGATTCACACAAAGAAGTCATCAAATATGATAATGCGCGTATTTTAGATGGTTTAAAAGATGCCTTAGAAGGCAAAGTGGATGTTCGTAAAGATGAAAAAATCCAAAAAACCTTAGAATCTATTGAGGCAAAATTAATGGCTGCATCAAAAGCAAAAGCAGAATCGATTGCTAAACAAGCAAAAGAAGAAGGTGATAAATTCCGTGCTGAATTTGCTAAAGGTAAAGATGTAAAAACTACACAATCTGGTTTAATGTATAAAATTGAAAATGCTGGTAAAGGCGATGCAATCAAAGCAACAGATACCGTTAAAGTACATTACACGGGTAAATTACCAAATGGAAAAGTGTTTGATAGTTCCGTAGAGCGCGGTCAACCAGTAGAATTCCAACTTAATCAAGTAATTAAAGGCTGGACTGAAGGTCTTCAATTAGTGAAAAAAGGCGGAAAAATTCAATTAGTTATTGCACCTGAATTAGGCTATGGCGAACAAGGTGCTGGCGCATCTATTCCACCAAATTCAACATTAATTTTTGATGTGGAAGTATTAGACGTCAATCCAAAAACTACAAAATAATTAATGAGTTTAATAGCGCGCGTTCTTTAACGCGTGCTTTTTATTATAAAAACGAGCAGAATTTTTACCGCACTTTTAACCTAACACCATGACTTTAAACGACAAATATCCTTTTACCGACGAAGATCGCACTATCATAAACTCCTACAAAGCGGTCGTTGATGGTGTAAGCGCACTGATTGGCGCACACTGCGAAATCGTGCTTCATTCTCTAGAAGATATTGAACATTCTGCTATTTGTATTGCTAACGGACATAACACTAATCGACAAGTTGGTTCGCCAATCACCGATCTTGCCTTACGTTCGCTACGAAATATGCAAAGCGAAAGTGTTTCAAAGCCTTATTTTACACGAGCAAAAGGCAGCGTACTGATGAAATCAGTCACTATTGCCATTCGTAATAAAACTCAACGTATTATTGGTTTGCTTTGTATCAATATCAATTTAGATGTACCCGTATCTCAATTTTTGCAATGCTTTATACCAACGGAGCATACGAATGAAACATCTTCAGTGAACTTTGCGAGTTCAGTTGAAGACTTGGTTGCGCAGACTATTGAAAAAACAATAGAAGAAGTCAATGCGGATCGCTCTGTTGCCAATAATACTAAAAACCGACAAATCGTCCTTTCTCTTTACGAAAAAGGTATTTTTGATATTAAAGATGCGATTAATTTAGTCGCAGAACGCTTAGATATTTCCAGACATACGGTTTACCTGTACATCCGTCAAATCAAACAAGAGCAAGAATAATGCGCTATGTTATCGCCGTCAAAAGCCCTATTTACGGAAAGCAAGGGGCATTTTTAGCTTATCAATTTGCAGACGCCTTAATCAAAAAAGGACACGAAATCTCACAGATTTTTTTCTTTCAAGATGGCGTGAGTAACGGAAATGCATTAGTGTATCCAGCAAATGATGAAGTTAATTTACAAAAACATTGGCAAATGTTTTCTATTACCCACAATGTTCCTTTGCATTTATGTGTTGCAGCATCTCAACGACGAGGTGTTGTTGATAACTTAATAACAGCCAGTACAGGTCACAATAATCTTGCAGAGAGATTCACAATTGCAGGCCTTGGTGAATTTATGGCAGCAAGTTTAAAAGCAGATCGAGTAATAACCCTATGAAGATAGCCTTTTTATTTCGCACATCGCCACATGGCACATCCATTTCACGAGAAGGCTTAGATGTAATTCTTTCCGCAACAGCTTTTTGTGTTCCAGATGACATTGGCGTATTTTTTATAGATGATGGTGTACTAAATCTTATTAATCATCAACAACCTGAGATCATTCAACAGAAAGACTTCATTAGAACCTTTAAATTATTAGATTTATATGATGTAGAACAACGCTTTATATGCACAGAGTCTTTACAGAAATTTAAGCTAGATAATGAGCAACTCATCCTATCTTGTGAAAAAATTGACCGCTCTTTATTGATAAAAAAGCTTAATCAAGCAGAAAAGTTGTTTACTTTCTAAGGAATATTATGCTTTATACATTTTCTCAATCAGATTATCCAAAAACTGAACTAGATGACTATTTTTCATATATTACAGAAAAAGATGCTGTAGTATTATGGCAAGACGGTGTGCTATTGGCGGTAAAATATCCTGATTATTTTGCAAAATGTAAAGGGAATTGCATGATATTGAAACAAGATATTTTAGCAAGAAATCTCACCGCACTTTTACCTCAAAGCAGCAAGATAAAACTAATTTCAATAGAAGAACTTGTTGGAATCACTGAAAATTATTCACCTCAGCTATCACTATAAAATCAAATCATTTAGTAAATACTCAAGCGAAGTATGAGATATAGAATAAACAAAAAGTGCGGAGAATTTTCCCCGCACTTTTCTTTTGTCTTCTTTCTGCCTGTAAGACATTCAAGAATACATCAATTATTTGATGATTTTCGCTACAACACCAGCACCTACTGTACGGCCACCTTCACGGATTGCGAAACGTAAACCTTGGTCCATCGCGATTGGGTGGATTAAGCTTACTGTCATCTTGATGTTATCGCCTGGCATTACCATTTCCACGCCTTCTGGTAATTCAATAGTACCAGTTACGTCAGTTGTACGGAAATAGAATTGTGGACGGTAACCTTTAAAGAATGGAGTATGACGACCACCTTCTTCTTTTGATAATACGTACACTTCTGATTCGAAGTCAGTGTGTGGCGTGATTGAACCTGGTTTCGCTAATACTTGACCACGTTCGATTTCTTCACGTTTTGTACCACGTAATAATGCACCGATGTTTTCGCCTGCACGACCTTCGTCAAGTAATTTACGGAACATTTCAACACCCGTTACAGTAGTTTTCGCTGTATCTTTGATACCTACGATTTCTACTTCATCACCAGTACGAATGATACCACGCTCTACACGACCAGTTACTACTGTACCACGACCTGAGATTGAGAACACGTCTTCGATTGGAAGAAGGAACGGCTGGTCAATCGCACGCTCTGGCTCTGGGATGTAAGTATCTAAGTGGTTTGCTAACTCAAGGATTTTTTCTTCCCATTCTGCTACGCCGTTTAATGCTTGTAATGCAGAACCACGTACGATTGGTGTATCGTCACCTGGGAAGTCATATTGAGAAAGAAGTTCACGAACTTCCATTTCTACTAATTCTAATAACTCTTCGTCATCTACCATGTCGCATTTGTTTAAGAATACGATGATGTATGGAACACCTACTTGGCGACCTAATAAGATGTGCTCACGAGTTTGTGGCATAGGACCATCAGTTGCTGCTACTACTAAGATAGCACCATCCATTTGTGCCGCACCAGTAATCATGTTTTTAACATAGTCGGCGTGTCCTGGACAGTCAACGTGTGCGTAGTGACGAGTTGCTGTATCGTATTCAACGTGTGAAGTGTTGATGGTGATACCACGCGCTTTTTCTTCTGGCGCGTTATCGATTTGGTCAAATGCGCGAGCTGCACCACCGTAGTGTTTAGATAATACGGTTGTGATTGCTGCTGTTAAAGTTGTTTTACCGTGGTCAACGTGGCCGATTGTACCCACGTTTACGTGCGGTTTTGTACGTTCAAATTTTTCTTTAGACATTGAAATAGTCCCTCTAAATAGACACGGTTATCGATGGGTAAATTAAACCACATTAACCAATAAATTTGTTTGCTGTTTTATGAAAGGAAGAGAATTGTAAGGCTGGTGCTGATAGGCGGATTTGAACCGCCGACCTCACCCTTACCAAGGGTGCGCTCTACCAACTGAGCTATATCAGCGTTTGGAGCGGGCAGCGGGAATCGAACCCGCATCATTAGCTTGGAAGGCTAAGGTAATAGCCATTATACGATGCCCGCAAGTCCTAAATTCGTCTGTCCCATCAGGATCCATCTAAAAGATGGTGGAGGGAGAAGGATTCGAACCTTCGAAGGCTGAGCCAACAGATTTACAGTCTGCCCCCTTTGGCCGCTCGGGAACCCCTCCACGCTAAATGAATACTTGATACGAAAGAATGGTGCCGACTATCGGAATCGAACTGATGACCTACTGATTACAAGTCAGTTGCTCTACCTACTGAGCTAAGTCGGCGTGTCGTAAGCAAGTGAGGCGTATTATATGTAAAAAACTTTTCGTGACAAGTTTTTTTTCTAAAAAAATTATTTTTTTTGCACGTTCGTTTAAATCACAAGCAAAAATGTGAATTTTTAACCAAATCTTATTAAATTTACTGAAAAATAAATGCGAACATGCCGGTTATAGAGTATATTTTTCCTCGTTTATTTAGCTATCAAATAAAATTATTGTGGAATTTTCAACTCAACAAACACCTTTTTTAAATTTTAATCGCCAACAGTGGGCAGAACTACGTAAATCCGTTCCATTAAAATTGACAGAACAGGATCTCAAACCACTTTTGGGTTTTAATGAAGACCTTTCATTAGATGAAGTAAGTACGATTTACCTACCGTTAACTCGTCTTATTAACTATTACATTGATGAAAATTTACATCGCCAAAGGGTACTACATCGTTTTTTAGGCAGAAATAATGCCAAAACACCTTACATAATTAGTATTGCTGGCAGTGTTGCTGTTGGGAAAAGCACTTCAGCACGTATTCTACAATCGCTACTTTCTCATTGGCCAACTGAAAGAAAAGTTGATCTCATCACAACAGATGGATTTCTTTATCCATTAGACAAGCTTAAACAAGATAATCTTTTACAAAAGAAAGGTTTTCCTGTTTCTTATGACACACCTAAACTCATTCGCTTTTTAGCAGATGTTAAATCAGGTAAAAGCAATGTTACAGCACCAATCTACTCTCATTTAACATACGATATTATTCCCGATGCATTTGATGTGGTAGATAAACCTGATATTCTCATTTTAGAAGGATTAAATGTTCTTCAAACAGGCAATAACAAAACCAATCAAACCTTTGTGTCGGATTTTGTTGATTTCTCTATTTATGTTGATGCAGAAGAAAAATTACTGAAAGAATGGTACATCAAACGCTTTTTAAAATTCCGAGAAAGTGCATTTAATGATCCTAATTCTTACTTTAAACATTACGCAAGTTTATCAAAAGAAGAAGCAATTGCGACGGCAAGTAAAATTTGGGATGAAATTAACGGGTTAAATCTCAATCAAAACATTCTTCCAACCCGTGAGCGAGCAAATTTAATTCTAAAAAAAGGTGAAAATCATCAGGTAGAGTTAGTTAAATTGAGAAAATAGCGCAAAAGTGCGGTAAAAACAAAAAGTCTACGCTATTTACTAAAGGACGGATGACCATAATTGTGTTGAAGACGGTCCTTTTAATATTAGTTAAATTCCTGCCTATATTTTTATTGTCCAAGGAAACGTACCATTGCTGCATTATCCAGATAGTTTCTTTCTTAGACATACTTTGATTCTGCAAGGATTCGACGATAAGCTAGCTATTTTAGACTAAATGTAAAATGTTCCCACGGGATTTATGTTTTGTTCTTTTTTGTTACCTAACAATAGTTCAAACATAATTCCCCAAAAAGTTAATATCAATAGCAATATTCAGCTATTTAAAATATCAGCCTCTTCTAACAAAAAAATCGCACCTTTAACAGTGCGATTTTTTGTTGTCTTAGTTTAGGACATTCTGCCGTTTTCTATACCAATTACCTGATCACAAATAGCCATAGTGGATTGGCGATGGCTGACGAGAATAATCAATTTTTCAGCTTTTACATCGAGTAATGATTTCAAAATCATTGCTTCGTTTAAGCTATCCAAATTGCTGGTTGGCTCATCGAGTAAAATAATCGGCGCATTATGCAAGAATGCTCGTGCAATACCGATACGTTGTTTTTCACCGTCAGAGAGATTGCCACCCAATTCCGTCATTTTTGTTTGATAACCTTGTGGCAAGCTTAAAATGAAATCATGAATTGAGGCTTTCTTCGCCGCTTCCATAATTTCTTCTAACGTTGCATCACGGCGCGCAAGGCGAATATTTTCCTCAATGGTTTCGTTGAAAATATAGGTTTGCTGAGTAATGTACGCCATATTGTCACGCAAACTACGAGTGTTGATATTCGGTAAAGTTTCGCTGTTAATTTTAATGCTGCCTGATTTTGGATCGTAAAAACGCATCAGCAATTTCAACAAGGTACTTTTACCGCTTCCGCTTCTGCCATGAATCCCTAAGATTTCACCTTTTTTCACAGATAAGCTGACATCCGATAAAATTTGTTCTTTGCCGTAAGCGAAGTTTACGTTCTCCACATCAATGCGAGAAACCTCTTTTAAATCCACCGCACTTTCTACGTCTTTTAATTCTGGCTCTTCCGCTAATAAACTTAATACTCGCTCACCTGAAGCCAAGGTTTGTAACAAGTTGCTTGAAAGGTTACTTAAGGCGATAACTGGCCCGTAGCTCGACATTAATAAAATCACACCGATTAAAAAGGCTGAGAAATCAATTTTATCTAAGCTAAATAAAATTAAGCCAGTAAACAGCATAATAATGTTGAAAACAGATACGGCCACTTCAGTATAAACACGCACTTTTGCTTCTTGGTCTTTAATGCGCTCAAAAGCCGTATCGATTTTTTGGCTGCGTTGTTGGATTTCTTCTAAACGTTGTTTCGCATAGCCGAAAAGTTGAATTTCTTTCATACCACGCACACTGTCGAGGAAGAAGTCATTCATTTCGCCTACTAATTCACGATAGCGTCTGCCATCTTCACGCGCCAATTTGGTGGTGATAATGGGTAAAATCACACCTACCGTTAAATAAGCAGCTAATGCCACAACCACAAACCAGCCTGAAAGATGAGCAAAGACCAACAATAAAATCGCAGAGGTAAAGAACGCAATCATAATTGGTGCAATGGTGTGCGCATAAAACACTTCGAGTAATTCGATATCGTTAGTCACCAATGACACTAGTTGCCCAGCTTGTTTATCTTGCAACTTCACAAAAGCTAGGCGACGCAAAGAAGAAAACACTTTGTCACGCAATAATGCCAATAATTTAAAAGCAATATAGTGCCCAGACATTTGCTCTAAATAACGCAACGCGCCACGAGCCACCGCCAATACGATAAGTGCGGTCAAAATTCCGGAGAAACTTAAATGGGTATCAAAGTTTAAAAGATTCACTAACCCCATCGCACCCAGCACCATAATAAAGATGGCAGCCAGGAAACCAAGCGTTCCCATAGTAATGGTAAACGCCATAATATGTGCGAGTGGGGTCACTAATTTCAACAAATGCCCCATTACAACAAAACCATTTTTACGCATTTGCCACCTCTCTAATTTGTTCTAAATCTTTTTGTTGTTGGAACATTTCAGCATACGCACCTTGTTTTGCCATTAAGCTTTCGTGTGTGCCTTGCTCAATCAATTTGCCTTGGTCAAGTACGTTAATACAGTCCGCATTTACCGCATTTGCCAAGCGGTGAGAAATCATCACAATGGTTTTTTGTTGTTTAAATTGCTGAATGAATTGCAAAATAATTTCTTCGCTTTCCACATCAATATTACTGGTCGCTTCATCAAAAATATAAAGCTCGGCATTGTGTAATAAAGCACGCGCTAAAGCTAAACGTTGAATCTGACCGCCCGATAAATTCGCGCCACGACTTAATAGTTGCATATCTAATCCGCCATTTTCGCGTACAAAATGGGCAAGATTCACTTGTTCTAAACAGGCATAAATTTGCTCGTCTGTAGCATCAATTTTCGCCATCGTCATATTTTCACGCAGCGAGCCTTTAAACACGTAGCTGCTATGGCTCACCAACGATACTTTTTGATAGAAAGAAGTGCGGTCAATTTCTGAGGCGTTTTGTCCATTAAACAAAATCTCACCTTGTTGCGCTTTATTAAAGCCCATCAATAACGAAACTAAGGTTGATTTACCACAACCACTTTTACCCACAAATACAGAAAGTTGGTTTGGTTGAATCGTTAAAGTTAAACCTTGAATTGCCGGTTTTTCTACAGAATACGCAAAATGTAGATCTTTAATTTCCACTTGAACGTTATTTTTGGCTTCAAAATCTACCGCACTTTGTTGGGTTTCCACTGGTGTATCAAGTAATGTGAAAATCTTATCTGAAGCCGCTTTACCATTCATCGCCACATGGAAGAATGAACCGAGCAAACGAAGAGGAATAAAAAACTCGGAGGAAAGTAGGATAAATAAAATCACGCCTAACACGCTGAGTTGCGTATCTTGGAATTGTAATAATGCGGTTAAAATCCCAATTGCCGCGCCGCCGTAAGCGAGTAAATCCATAAGAGAAACCGAGTTAAGCTGCATGGTAAGCACTTTCATGGTGATTTTGCGGAAATGCTCAGCCTCTTTATCCATCGCTTTCGCTTTATAAGCATCATCTTGATAGATTTTTAGCGTAATTAAACCCTGTAAGTTATCTAAAAAGCTGCTGCCTAATCCCACATAAATGGACCAATATTTTGCTAAGAGTTTTTTCGCAATCTTATTCACCGCAATAATCGACATAGGGATAAGCGGCACGCAAATTAATAAAATAATGGCTGTTTTAAAGCTGAAAAAGATCAGGAAAGCAAAGAGTGTAAGCGGTGCAAGCAAGCTATAAAAAAGCTGCGGCAAATAACGCCCAAAGTAGATTTCAAGCTGTTCTACACCTTCTGATGCCACTTGGATAATGCTTGAAGTGGATTGCTGGTTCACTTGGTTAAGCGGCATAGAAGCCAATTTACGATAAATAAGGCTACGCAATTCATGCTTCACTTTTGTGCTAGCAAAATAAGACGCCTGCACTGATTTTTTACCCGCAAAAGCACGCAATGCCAATGCCGCAATTAAAATCACACCTAAACCCACCGCACTTGACATCGTCAACTCTTTAAAATAAGCGGTCTGTAAAATATAAGAAAACACGACGGCACTAATAATCCCGCCAACTAATGCCACCCAATTCCACAACACCGTGACACCAATCCATTTTTTGCTGTCAGCCACCGTGTTAATTAGGCGTTTATCTATCATCATAATGATTGCTCCTAAAATAAAAAGAAGCACGCATAGAATTATGCATACTTAATGTAGGGTGGGCTTCAGCCCACCAAAATATCTCACGATTGTTTGTTGGTGGGCTGAAGCCCACCCTACAACTAACATGAACAATCGATGGCTTGCATTATAGAGAACAAGCGCATTTAAATATAGAGCATAATGAGAATAATTTTTATTGTTTGATTTTGATCAAAAACAAAATTTTCTGATTGTGAGAGAATACGTTTTCTTATAATATATTTGAGAATTATTATTATTTATCATTCCATGGAGTTAAACATGACCAATTTTAGATTAAATCTGCTTGCGTATTCCGTTATGCTTGGGCTAACGGCAAGTGTTGCTTATGCTGATGAACCAACTCAACAGCAACTTGAGGAAATTAATGTATCTGGTTCTACCGAACATAGTGATACTAAAACACCGCCAAAAATTGCCGAAACTGTAAAAACAGCGAAAAAATTAGAAAAAGAACAAGCGCAAGATGTTAAAGATCTCGTGCGTTATGAAACAGGAATTACTGTCGTAGAAGCAGGACGTTTTGGAAATAGTGGCTTTGCAGTTCGAGGAGTGGAAGAAAACCGTGTAGCAGTTCAAATAGATGGACTTCATCAAGCGGAAACTATCTCTTCACAAGGGTTTAAAGAATTATTTGAAGGATATGGAAATTTTAATAATACGCGTAATAGCGCAGAAATAGAGACGCTAAAACAAGTTACAATTCGAAAAGGGGCTGATTCTTTAAAATCAGGTAGTGGCGCATTAGGTGGTTCTGTTAGTTTTGATACAAAAGATGCAAGAGATTATTTACTTAACAAAAATTACTACGCTTCCTATAAAAGAGGCTATAACACAGCAGATAACCAAAATCTTCAAACGCTCACTCTTGCTGGGCGTTATAAGTATTTTGACGCAATTGCTGTAATTACATCACGTAAAGGTCATGAATTAGAAAACTATGGTTATAAAAATTATAACGATAAAATTCAAGGAAAAACGAGAGAAAAAGCAGATCCTTATAGAAGAACCCAAGATAGTGCTCTTTTAAAAGTTGCTTTTCAACCAACAGAAAATCACCGTTTCTCAATTATTGCAGATTTATATAAACAAACTTCTAAAGGTCATGACTTTTCTTATACTCTAAAACCAAATACACAGTACATGACATATGATGAAGAAGAATTACGTCATACTAACGATAAAGTAGAACGTAAAAATATCGCTTTTGTTTATGAGAATTTTACTGAAACACCATTTTGGGATACGTTAAAAATCACCTATTCTCACCAAAAAATTACTACAAGCGCAAGAACAGACGATTATTGCGATGGGAATGAAAAATGTGCATTAGCAGGCAATCCGCTTGGAATGAAATATAACGATGAAAATAAACTTATTGGGAAAGATGGAATACCAGTCACTTATCATGATAAGCCAGAACTTAACTTACCTGGTTCAGATGTTGAAATTGATCTTCCTGTTAGACCGTATGATGGTAATGAAAACAACTTACAAAAATGGAAACGAGTAGATTGGAACAATTTGCCTGCAGGATATTATTTAAAACCTTATTATAATAGCTGTGATTCAGATTATAGTAGATGGTATGGTCCAAAACCAACTATTGGTGTTGCAGAAACTTGCCGAGCCACCTTAACAAGGGTCGGGACAAATACTCCAGCAAGTAAAAAGTTCACAATTAATGGTAAAAGTTATGACTTACTTAATGAAACAGAGAAAAATGTCATCTCAGATGAGCAAACACTACCAACTAACGTCAGTTATCTTTTTAGTTGTGATGCCTTAAATTGTAATGAAAGAAAAATACAAGGCTTTAACAAAGATGGAACTACTGTAGATATTCCTTTTGAGGTAATTGAAAAAAATGGCAAAAAATATGCCAAAACAGAAGTTAAAGCTAATGATCAGCTATCTGGTCCATACCTATTTATGCCAAATAAAATGGGTTATCAGGCGAATCTTTGGTCGCAACGTGACTTAACAAGTGAAACCAAACAAATTAACCTTGACTTAACAAAACATCTAGAATTAGGTAAAACACAGCACGATTTGTCTTATGGTGGTCTGTGGTCTGAAATGAAAAAATCAATGACCAATCTAGCTGGAGATGCCCCTCTAAATGTAAAATGGTGGGCTCAATATCCACATAATTGTGATATCTTTTTAGCTCCTTCTACAACAGGTGCTAAACCAACGTTAAATCCAGAACGGACGAGTACATTATGTAATAATGTCAATGTGTTCTCTTTCCTAATTCCAGTAAAAACGAAAACAGGCGCGTTATATTTTATTAATGATTTCCGTGTGAATAACTATATCGCTTTTAATTTAGGTTATCGTTATGATCGAGTGAAATATGAACCAGAATATATTCCTGGAAAAACACCAAAAATCCCTGATGATATGGTGACAAATCTTTATATCACCACACCAGAATTTAATGCAAGTCAAGCAGATTCAGATCCTGATGAATTATTAAAAAAAGAAGCCAATGCTGCAGCAAATATTAAAGAAATTGCACAACCGAAAAAATTTTCTGCAAGTTCCTACTCTTTTGGTACAACGCTTGATCCGTTAAATTGGTTACGTTTACAGGCAAAATATAGTAAGGGATTCAGAGCACCAACAAGTGATGAAATCTACTTTACATTTAAACATCCAGATTTTTCTATTCGACCAAATAGAGATCTTCAACCAGAAACAGCAAAAACCAAAGAGTTATCTTTAACTGTGCATAATGACATGGGATATATTACAACTTCTGTTTTCGATACTCGATATCAAAACTTTATTGATTTATCCTATCAAGGGAGTCGTGAGGTTCATGGGCACTCAAAACTAATACCATTTTATTTTTATCAAAATGTAAATAGACCAAATGCTAAAGTAACTGGTTTTGAAATTGCTTCACAAATATCCTTAGGAAATATTACTAAATTATTCAATGGTTTCAGTTTAAGCTATAAATACACCTATCAAAAAGGCAGAATAAATGGCAATATACCAATGAATGCAATTCAGCCTAGAACAGCTGTTTATGGAGTAAGTTATGTTCACCCTGATGATAAATATGGTGTTGATCTTTATGTTTCTCATGCATCAGCTAAAAATGCAGAAGATACTTATAATATGTTCTATAAAGAAGAAGGTAAAAAAGAAACTACAATCAAATGGAGAAGTGAATCTTATACAACCATTGATTTGTTAGGATATATCAAGCCAATTAAAAATCTTACTTTAAGAGCTGGTGTGTATAACTTAACTAATAGAAAATACATTACTTGGGATTCAGCTAGATCAATTAGACCATTTGGTACAAGTAATATGATTAATCAAGATACGGGATTAGGTATCAATCGTTTCTATGCCCCAGGCAGAAACTATAGAATGTCAGTTCAATTTGAATTCTAATTGTATCTAAAAGCACAAAAGTGCGGAGAAAATAATCTGCACCTCAAAAGTTGGACTAAATTACCAATAATTGAGGTGCAGATTTTATTATAGCCAGACAGTATAGCTATAAAAATATTCGCTAATGAAGCAATGGAAAGTTTCTTTGAACCATTAAAAACGGGATGTTTTATGGCTGGCTATTTAATCGTAGAGAGAAGATAGTTGATGTAGTAAGGGATTATTTGGTGGGGGGAATTGTCGATGAATTCAACTGAAATTAAAAGGACTGAGTCTAATACAATATGCTCGTCAGTCCTTAAGTTAATAATCTAGATTTTTAGGCGCGGCTGATTTGTACCGCACTTTTAATTCACTAAAAATTAATTTTTCGCTGCTGCCGCTGCTTTTACAATTACTGCAAATGCTGGGGCTTTTAATGATGCGCCACCTACTAATGCACCATCGATGTCTGGCTGAGTAAATAATTCAGCGGCATTTGCATCATTTACAGAGCCGCCGTATTGGATAATTACTTGGTCTGCCACGGCTTGAGATTTCGCAGCGATGTGACCGCGGATAAATGCATGAACTGCTTGTGCTTGTGCAGGAGTCGCAGATTTACCCGTACCGATCGCCCAGATTGGTTCGTATGCGATCACTGCACCGTTGAATGCTTCTACGCCTAATGTATTGATGACTGCATCAATTTGACGTGCGCACACTTCTTCTGTTTTGCCCGCTTCGTTTTCAGCTTCAGTTTCACCGATACATAATACGGGCACTAAACCCGCTTCTTTTAATGCACCAAATTTTTTCGCTACGAATTCGTCGCTTTCTTTGTGGTAAGTGCGGCGTTCAGAATGGCCAATAATGATATATTTTGCACCGAAATCTTTTAACATTTCAGTTGAAATATCACCTGTAAATGCGCCTTTTACGTTCACATCTACGTTTTGTGCGCCTAATTGAATTACATTTTTTCCGCCATTGCAGCAACAGCAGCAAGTAGAAAGCGCAGCTTCAGCCACATCTAAGTACATCACTGGTGGGGCAATTGCCACATCACAACCTGTTACATCATGTAATTCTGCTTTTAATCCCTCGATTAATTCTTTGGTGAACGCTTTGGAACCGTTTAATTTCCAGTTACCCATAACTAAAGGACGACGTGCCATTTTTGTTTCTCCATAGTTGATAAAATTAACTCGCCTACTATACCAAAATTTCGCCACGATTCTTTGCAGAAGATCATAAAATTAAAAAAATTCTCATAGAAAGATGATTATCTTGTGCTAAAAAGCTACAATTACCTGTATGGAACCAATAAAAAATAACCAATTATGAAACTTTTCAAAGCTGAACAATGGAATATTGACGTGCTTCTTCCTCTTTTTGAAGCCTATCGCCAAGCCTATGGACAAGCAGAGAATCCAGAACGCACCTTGGCTTTTTTAACTAATCGTATGCGTTTTAATGAAAGCCTGTTTTTTATTGCAGTGGATGAGAACGAAAAGGCTATTGGCTTTGTGCAGCTTTTCCCTCGCCTTTCTTCTTTACAACTACAGCGCTATTGGCAAATCACCGATATTTTTGTGTTGGAACATGCACAACAAACAGAAATTTATGCGGCGTTGATTTCTAAAGCAAAAGACTTTGTGCATTTCACGCAATCCAATCGTTTAGTGGCAGAATTAGCACAAAATCAATATTCAATGTTGGAATCGGAAGGGTTTAAATTAAATCCGAAAGAACGTTTATTTGAATTGAGTTTGTAATGCTAACCGCGTTAAATCGTTATTGGGATTATTTGCGGATTGAACGCCAAATGAGTCCTCACACGCTCACCAATTATCAACATCAACTTGATGCCATCATCAAAATCTTAGCGCAACAAGATATTCATGCTTGGGCACAAGTGACACCCAGCGTGGTGCGCTTTATTTTGGCGGAAAGCAAAAAACAAGGCTTAAAAGAAAAAAGCTTGGCTTTACGTTTATCCGCATTGCGTCGTTTTCTTAGTTTTTTGGTGCAACAAGGCGAATTGAAAGTAAATCCCGCCACAGGCATTTCTGCACCGAAACAAGGCAAACATTTACCGAAAAATATGGATGGCGAGCAAGTTCAACAATTGCTTGCCAACGATAGCAAAGAGCCGATTGATATTCGTGATCGTGCGATTTTGGAATTAATGTATAGTTCAGGTTTACGTTTATCGGAATTACAAGGCTTAGATTTAAACAGCATTAATACTCGTGTGCGGGAAGTACGCGTTATCGGGAAAGGTAACAAAGAGCGTGTGGTGCCGTTTGGGCGTTATGCTTCGCATGCCATTCAAGAATGGTTAAAAGTGCGGGCATTATTTAACCCAAAAGATGAGGCGTTATTTGTTAGCCAGCTTGGAAATCGCATTTCTCACCGAGCCATTCAAAAACGTTTAGAAACTTGGGGGATTCGTCAAGGCTTAAATAGCCATCTTAATCCGCACAAACTGCGTCATTCTTTTGCGACGCATATGTTGGAAGCCAGTTCTGATTTACGTGCTGTGCAAGAATTGCTTGGGCATAGCAACCTTTCCACCACACAAATTTATACTCACTTAAATTTTCAACATCTGGCGGAAGTGTACGATCAGGCTCATCCAAGAGCGAAACGTAAGAAATAACAATCCGCAGGTAAAACCTGCGGATTGTTATTATTCAGTAATCGAATAAGTCAACTGCACTCGCTCTAACAATATTTCACTATTCGGCAATCTAAATTGTTGTTCCGAATCAATGTCGTTATTCATCACAACTTGCAACCATAAAACACCGTCTAAATTGACCGCACTTGTAATCGTGCCTGTTTTGCGCCAGTTGGTTTCCAGTTGCATTTCGATTTCACTGCCAATTTCCACTTCCTGCTGGGTTTGTGCTTTAAAGATAAACATTGCGCGTTTATTCGCCCCACGATATTTCGCACGAGCTACCGTTTCTTGTCCAATATAGCAACCTTTGGTAAAAGAAATTGCTTGCTCAATAGCCTGTAAATTTAGGGCTTGTGGGATAAATTCATTTTGCGTTTGCGGGCTTAAATTTGGCAATCCTGCTTGAATATCTGCGACATCCCAAATTTTTTCATCACCATTAAAATTCACAGATAATTCAGTTTCATTTAATAAAATTGAACGCTGCCCATCAATTTCCCATGAAAAGTGCGGTGTAATTTTTCCACATTTTTCACCTATCACGCCAATGATTTGCCAATCACGTAAATCAAAACTCACTTTTGAAAATACCGCATATTTTTTCAAGGCATCTAGCCCGCTTGGCAAAAGATCTTTCTTAATCAGCAAAAAGAATTGTTCACTACTTACTTTAAACAAACGGTAAATTGCATTCATTTTACCTTTTGGATCGCAGTGAGCTGTAAGAGTTGTTGCGCCACTTGCTAATCGCACAACATCAGTGGTTAACTGCCCTTGCAAATATTTTTCTGCATCCGCACCATGTGCCTCAATCAGTTGATATTGAGTAAGAGAAATAAATTGAGACATTCTGCTTTCCTATTCTAAATTCTGGATTTGCTCACGCATTTGTTCGATAAGCACTTTTAGCTCAACCGCAGAAGCCGTGATATCCGCATTAATGGATTTAGACGCAAGGGTATTGGATTCGCGATTCAATTCTTGCATCATAAAATCTAATTTACGTCCAACTGCGCCGCCTTTTTTCAAAATATTCGTGGTTTCTTTCACGTGCATTTGTAAACGATCGAGTTCTTCTGCCACATCAATGCGTTGAGCCAGTAAAATCATTTCTTGTTCCACACGTTGCGGATCAAGATTAACTTGAGCATCTTCAAAACGTTGCAATAAACGTTCACGCTGCCATTGTAAAACTGCTGGCATTTGTGACCGCACTTTATCCGCTTCCACAGCAATGGCATCCAAGCGTTGTTGAATAATATCGTTCAGTTTTTCGCCTTCACGACCACGCATTGCAATAAAATCTGTCAGTAAATCATCAAAGGCTGTCAATAAATCTTGACTAATCGCATCTAAGTCTTGCTCTTGAGCTTCCACCACACCGGGGTAACGCAACACGTCTGTCAAATTAATTTCACCTTCTCCAGCCTGAGCTTTAATCCATTGCAAAGATTGAATCACTTGATTCGCAAGCTCTTTATTTAAATTCAATTCACCATTTGTTTGTTTTTTTGTTTCAATGCGCAAAGAACATTCAATTTTACCGCGAGTAAGACTTTGACGAAGTTTCTCACGCAACGTATTTTCTAATCCGCGGAATTGCTCGGGCAAACGGAAAAAGTTTTCTAAATAACGTTGATTGACGGAACGAATTTCCCATACCGCATCGCCCCAATCTTTTTTCACTTCAAGGCGTGCAAAGGCGGTCATACTGTAAATCATAAGCTCTCCTATTTTCTCTTAGCTTTGTCTTAGTTGATTCACGAAGTATTGTAACGAGATGAACACAGAAAGGGAAAAGAAAAGTGCGGTAAATAATAAAGATATTTTGTATTCTGTTATTTACATGCTGTAAATTATACAATACAATTATCGTAAATTTTACATTACACCATAAGGAAACAAACATGAACAAAACTGTAGGCAGCACACTTCTCGTTGCTGGTACGATGATTGGCGCGGGGATGTTGGCTATGCCACTCACTTCCGCTGGCATCGGATTCGGCTTTACTTTAGTCTTATTATTAGGGCTTTGGGCATTATTAACTTTTAGTGCACTTTTATTCGTTGAGCTCTATCAAACTGCGGAAAGTGATGCTGGTATCGGTACACTCGCTGAACAATATTTTGGTAAAACAGGACGCATTATTGCCACGGCAGTGCTAATTATTTTCTTATACGCATTAATTGCCGCTTATGTCAGCGGTGGCGGTTCACTACTAAAAGATTTATTACCAGAAAGTTTTGGCGATAAAGTTAGCGTCTTATTATTTACCGTGATTTTCGGTTCATTTATTGTCATCGGCACACATAGCGTAGATAAAATTAATCGTGTGTTATTTTTCGTTATGCTTGCTGCCTTTGCGGTAGTGTTAAGCTTAATGTTGCCAGAAATCAAATTTGATAACTTAATGGCGACGCCAATTGATAACGCTTTAATTATCTCTGCAAGCCCTGTATTTTTCACAGCATTTGGTTTCCACGGTTCCATTCCAAGTTTAAATAAATACTTAGGTGGCAACGTAAAAGCATTACGCATCTCTATTTTGGCTGGTTCAGCCATCACCCTTTGCGCTTATATTTTGTGGCAAATGTCGACGCACGGCTTGCTCACACAAAATGAGTTCTTACAAATCTTAAAAGAAGATGCCACCTTAAATGGCTTAGTAAAAGCAACGCTTGCTATCACTGGCAGTAACATGATCGCAGGTGCGGTAAAATTATTCTCAACTTTGGCGCTGGTTACTTCTTTCTTAGGCGTAGGGCTTGGATTGTTGGAATGTATCGAAGATTTATTAAAACGATCCTTTAATATTTCTGCAGGGCGAATATCCCTTGGCTTAATGGCGTTCATTCCACCTCTCGTCTTTGCGCTTTTCTATCCTGAAGGTTTTATTTTAGCGCTAGGCTACGCAGGCCAAATGTTTGCATTCTATGCCGTAGTATTGCCAGTTAGCCTTGTTTGGAAAGCTCGTCGAGCTCACACCAATTTGCCATACAAAGTATGGGGAGGAAATCTGACTTTAATTATCGTATTGGTATTAGGCGTAATCATTACATCCATTCCATTTGCGATTCGTGCGGGTTATCTGCCATTTGTTGTGGGTTAATAATATAAAAACACCGTTCAATTTTGAACGGTGCTTTTTTAACGCCAAATCATATTCAGTTTACGATGATTTATTGCGCAATCTTTTAAATAGGCATTAATTAAAGTTTGATAAGGAATACCTACCTCTTTAGATAATGCCTTAAAGTAATCAACCGCATCATCATCTAAACGAATTGTCACCACTTTTTTCGCTTTCAATTGTCCCGCATAAGGGTTACGAATCCCCTGAGAAAAATCATATTCATCTTTCATCATAAATTCTCCTTATATTGTTTGCTTTCATAAATAGTTGCTAAGCGAGCTGAAATAATCCGAATATTCTCATCTCGTTCACAATGAACAACCACAAGTGTATTATTTTTTTCACTACGTCCTAACAATAAAAAACGTTCTTCATAAAAAGAATGCTCTGGATCGGGTATTAACAATGCATAATCATCATAAAATACTGTCATCGCTTCTTCAAAGCTTATACCATGTTTAATTTTATTGAGTTCTGCTTTATTACGATCCCATTCAAACCCATTTAGCATAAGTATTATTCAATATTAAAACGTCAATATATTATATTTATAATTTGATGAAAAAACAAACGACATATAAGTTATCATTACCAAACATTAACAAAAAAACGCTAAGATTTTTATTTTTAGTGCTTTAAAAAATGCGGTAAATTTTTAATGCGTTTTATGGCTTGTGCTATACAAAATTTTATCCGTATAAGCCAAAGCAATTGCCGACACCAAAAAGCCCAAGTGCAACAATAACTGCCACATCATCGTTTTTTCTGGCATATTGCTTGCATTCACAAAAGTTTGCAGCATATGGATAGATGAAATGCCGATAATAGACATAGAAAGTTTAACTTTCAACACGGTGGCATTTACGTGGCTCATCCATTCAGGCTGATCGGGGTGATTACGTGTACGCAATTTGGATACGAAAATTTCATAACCTCCGATAGTCACCATTACAAGCAAGTTTGCGATCATCACAACATCAATCAAATTCAACACACCCAACATAATCGTGTTGGAATCCATATCATTGACATTAATCACTAATGCCCATAAGCCTTTAATAAACTTATAAGAGTAGATCGCTAGTGTTACAATCAAACCCAAATAAATTGGCACTTGCAACCAGCGACTAGCAAAAATTATTTTCGCGATAATATTCGATTGTTCATTATATTTCGCATAAGGATCAACAGATTTGTTTTCTTCCATTCGATTTTATTCCTAAATTAAATAGTGGGTTAAATAAACAAAAAAACCGCAAGAAAATAGCAGTTTTTTTGAAAATAGCAATAAAGAAATCGAGTTATTCTAATTTTATTTAAAAGTGTAAACAGATTCTCTTAACACGCAAGTTGGTTCTAAAACCAAAGTGCGGTAATTTTCATTAGGATTTTTAATTCGTTGCAATAGTGTTTCTACAGCGAGTTTGCCAAGTTCAGCTTTCGGTTGGCAAATGGTGGAGAGAGGAGGCGAGAGATAACGAGCCAATTCAATGTCATCATAGCCCATAATTGAAAGATCTTGCGGAATACGTAAGCCTTGTTGCTGAATAGCTTGGTATGCACCAACAGCAATGGTATCACTACAACAAAAAACTGCTGTTGGACATGAAGATTGAGTAAGTAAAGATTGTATACCAAGGACACCGCCTTCAAAGTCAAAATGACTTTCGACAATCCAATGAGGATTTAACGCAATTTTTGCTTCCGACAGCGCATTTTTGTAACCTTGTAAACGATTTTGTGCGACAGATTTTTTGAGATTTCCCGTAATAATGGCAATTTTACGATGTCCTGCATCAATTAATGCTTTTGTCGCCAAATAGCCACCAAGTGCTGAATTTTCGAGTATTTTATCTGCATTTAACTCAGTAAACCACCAGTCCATCACAACGAGTGGTAGCGAAATGGCTAACTCTATATCAGCCTGAAAACGGCTATCACCACACATCAAAAGCAAACCATCCACTTGTTTGTGCATTAGGGTTTGCAGATTTTGTTGTAGGCGTTTGGCATCGCCACCAGTGGTGGCAATAATAAGATTATATTGATGCTGCTGACAATATTGCTCCACGCCAGCCATCACTTCCGCAAAGAATGGATTATTTGTTGCGGTGACAAGTAGCCCGATAGTTTTGGTTTCTCGCACCTTAAGACTTCGTGCAACAGCTGAGGGGGTGTAATTCAGTTCAGCGACAATTCTCATCACTTTCTCACGAATTTCATCGCTAACAAAACGCGATCCATTAATAACATGCGAAACTGTGGAAGTCGAAACTTGCGCCAGTCGTGCAATATCTTTCATTGTCGCCATAACCCCCCCCTAAAAATTCACCGCACCTTAAGCGTGTTCAAGAAAATCTAAAGTTTCTTGACGCGTTGGAATAGAGGATTGAGCCCCTTTTTTCGTCACACTAATCGCAGCGGCAGCTTGACCAAAACGAATTGCTTCATCAAAGGATTTTTCTTCCAATAAAGCCGTAACAAAACCGCCATTAAATGTATCACCAGCTGCGGTAGTATCTATTGCTTGCACATAAAAGCCCTTAATGATGCGACTTTTACCTTTTCGACTGACAAACACGCCTTTCGCGCCAAGGGTAATCATCACGGTTTCAATGCCTTTATCGTGAAAAATACTCGCAGCTTTCACCGCACTTTGCTCGTTGGTTACCGTTACCCCCGTCAGGATTTCAGCTTCTGTTTCATTTGGTGTAATAATATCAATCAAACTCAATAATTCGTCCGATAAAATCTGCGCTGGAGCAGGATTTAGCACAACCTGAACACCATTTTTCTTAGCGATTTGAGCAGCCAGCTCCACACCAGAAAGTGGAGTTTCTAATTGCATTAACAAGCAATCCGATTGTGCAATTTGCGCCTCACTTTGACGAACAACCATTTCACCCAAATGTGCATTTGCACCGCTAGCCAGTACAATACTGTTCTCACCAGATTGGGCAACTTGAATAAATGCTATTCCCGTCATTTCCTGTGAAACGGTATTAATAGAGGTTGTATCAATTCCTTCTTGCGCAAACGCATTTTTCATTGTTTTGCCAATGCTATCTGATCCAATGCAACTAATGAACGCTACTTTTGCTCCTAAACGAGCAGCCGCCACTGCTTGATTGGCACCTTTGCCACCATAGGCAATTTGATAATTTTGACCAGTTAGCGTTTCACCGGGTTTAGCAAAGTAAGGCACAGAAATAACGTGATCAGCATTGATACTACCGAGAACCGTGAGGGTTTTTCTCATTATTTTATCCTGTATTGTTATATTTTTTCTTTCTACACAATGGGACAAATATAATTTGCCCCATAATGTGATATAACGAGCTATTCAGTAGATAGATTATTCACTTATTACTTTCAAATCTACTGGAATTTTAGCTTCAACTTTTTCGCCTTTTAAGATTTTATCAGCTGTAACAACACCCAATGAACCAATAAGATCAGGTTGTTGTGCAATAGTTGCAGCCATTTTTCCACCTTTCACCGCTTTAACACCATCATCTGTACCATCAAATCCCACAACAAGGACTTTTTTGTTAGATGCTTTAATTGCCCGTAATGCACCTAATGCCATCTCATCATTTTGAGCAAAAATAGCCTGTACATCTCCTTTTGAGGCAAGCAAATTTTCCGTTACATTCAAACCTTTTGTACGATCAAAGTCCGCAGGCTGACTAGCTAATACATTAAACTTATGTGCAGTGATGGCTTGTTTAAACCCTTCACCTCGTTCGCGTGCTGCAGATGTTCCCGCAATACCTTCAAGTTGAATCACCTTGGCATTATCGCCTAATTTCTGTGCGATAAAATCACCTGCCATTTTACCACCTGCGATATTGTCAGATGCGATATGGCTTACTACTTTTCCTTTAGCTGCACCACGATCTAATGTAATAACTGGAATATGATTACGGTTTGCAATCGCCACTGCGTTGCCAACAGCTTCAGAATCAGTCGGATTGATCAATAATATTTTTACACCACGCACAGTTAAATCTTCGACATTAGCAAGTTCTTTAGCAGGGTCATTTTGTGAATCAAGCACTACTAACTTATAACCTAATTCATCCGCTTTTTTCTGTGCGCCATCTTTTAACGTTACAAAAAATGGGTTATCTAATGTAGATACTGCCAAAGCAATTGTGTCTTGAGCAGAAGCAGAGCCAGAAACAGCCAAACCTAATAATACAGCAGAAGTAAGTGCGGTTAGTTTTTTCATAGTTTCTCCTTAAAGTGAGTTACAGTTTTTTTGTACCAAGATAGTTATCGGCTAAAACAGCAACCAAAATAACCAACGCTTTTGCTATCATTTGATAGTAAGATGAAATATCTAATAAATTTAATGCATTGTTTAAAAATCCGATGATTAATGCACCGATGAGAGTTCCCATTACACGACCTTTTCCCCCCATCAAACTGGTTCCACCGACTACCACGGCGGCAATTGCATCTAATTCATAAGATACGCCAGCAGTGGGTTGAGCGGAAGATAAACGTGAAGTTACAATTAAACCCGCCAGCGTAGAAAGAAATCCACTCACCGCAAAAACAAATACTTTGATTTTATTGACGTTAATACCAGAAAGTTGGGTCGCTGCCTCATTTCCACCTAAAGCATAAATATAGCGACCGATTGGTGTGTGTTTTAAAATATACCAAGCAACCGCAAACACGATACTCATAATCCAAATTGGTACTGGGATACCTAAAACATAGCCTGTACCAATGCTAGCAAATAGATCAGCATTATCCGAAAAACCTGTCGTAATAGGGCGACCGTCTGTATAAACCATTGTCACCCCACGTAATAATGTCATCGTAACAAGGGTAGCAATAAATGCTTGAACTTTCCCTTTTGCCACAATTACACCACTTATGCCACCAAGAAGTGTTCCAATCAATAAAACCACAGGAATTACTAAAAAAATAGGCAATTCAATACTTACCATTGAGGCTGCAATAGCGCCAGTCAATGCCAATACAGATCCAACAGAAAGATCTATACCTGCAATTAAAATAACGAAAGTCATACCCACTGCAATAATCGCATTAACCGAAGTTTGGCGTAAAATATTCAAAATATTATCTACGCTAAAAAAATCAGGATTAATCATTGATACAATCGCGATAAGAATAATCAACGCAATAAAAGAACGCTGTTCAATCAAAAATCTTCCTATTTGAAAATTAGATGTTTCATTTTTCATCATACTTACCTACTCTTATTTACCAATAGCTGCTGCTAATAACTTTTCTTGTGTTGCCTCTTCACGAGAAAATTCTGCACTAATTTTACCTTCACGCATTACCAACACTCGATCGCTCATACCAAGCACTTCTGGCATATCAGATGAGATCATTAAAATGCTCAAGCCCTCTTTCTTAAATTCGTTAATCAACTGATAAATTTCTTTCTTCGCGCCAACATCTACGCCACGAGTTGGTTCATCTAAAATCAACACATTTGGGCGAGTCATTAATCCACGAGCAATTGCCACTTTTTGTTGATTTCCACCAGATAGCAAACCTACTTGTTGATCACGATTAGGTGTTTTAATGTTAAACATCAGAATAAAGTCATCTACTGCCATTTTTTCCGCTTGATGACGAATACTGCCTTTTTGTGAAAAATGATCGAGCGATGTGAGCGACATATTTTCTTTTACTGACATTCCTAAAACCAAGCCATCACCTTTACGATCTTCGGATATATACACGATGCCATTATCTAAACCATCTTGAGGAGTGTGATTCTCAATATCCTGATTTTTTAACCGCACTTTTCCCGCCGTTTTTGGCAACGCACCGTAAAGTAGCTTGCCGAGTTCCGTTCTACCCGCGCCCATTAAGCCAGATACACCAACAATTTCACCGGCATGCAATTTGAAGGAAACATCATCAATGCCGCTTCCGCTCACATGTTTCACATCCAATACACATTCGCCTTTTTCTTGTGATAAATGCGGATATTGTTCATCAAGACGACGACCAACCATCATTTCAATTAAATCATCTTCTGTAATCTCTACCACAATGCGTTCACCGATAAATTGACCATCGCGTAAAACCGTCACATCATCACAAATTTTGAAAATTTCTTTTAAACGATGAGAGATATAAACAATGCCACGATTTTCTGCTTTGAGTTCACGAATCACATTGAATAGAGCTTCAGTTTCCGTATCTGTGAGTGCATCGGTTGGTTCATCCATAATGATAACTTTGGATTCAAAACTTAAGGCTTTGGCTATCTCCACCATTTGTTGCTCACCAATAGAAAGTTCAGCGCAAAGCTGTTTACTGCTGTGAGTTACCCCCAAACGCGCAAGCAGCTTGTCTGCTTCTTGGTGCATTTTCTGCCAGTTAATCGCTCCCCAAGGGGTTTTAAATTCACGACCAAGAAAAATATTTTCCGCAATGGTGAGATTGCCAACTAAATTAAGTTCTTGGTGAATAATACTAATGCCAGCTTCCTGTGAGGCTTTAGGTCCATTGAAATTAACTGATCGATTAAGATACTCAATTGTGCCTGCATCTTTGGAATAAATACCAGTAAGTACTTTCATCAACGTTGATTTACCCGCCCCATTTTCCCCCATCAATGCCATTACCCGTCCAGCGTAAACAGATAAACAGGCATTATTCAAGGCTTTCACACCCGGAAATGACTTATCAACACCACTAATTTTGAGTAAAGTTTCCATAATTTCACCCTGATTAAAATGGCACGCCAGAATATAAAATCACATTGGCATAAGGTGAACATTCGCCAGTACGAACAATAGCTTTACTTTCGAGGGTGAATTTTTTAAAAGTTTCGTGTGATACAAATTCCACTTGTATTTGATTACCCTGATGGCTTTCAAGTTGTTGAAGTTGTGTTAAAAGTGCGGTCAATATTTCTGGATTTTTTTCTTTAATTTCTTCTGCAATAACAACGCGTTCAACATACATTTCATTCGTTACTACATTAAACGTTTGTAAAAAACTTGGTACACCCGCAGTTAATGCGAGATCGATACGTTCCACACTTAACGGAATTGGAAGTCCCGCATCGCAAATCGTCAAATTTTCCGTATGACCAAGCGTAGCAATGCAATGCGAAAGTTGCGCATTCAATAAAGCTGTTTTTTTCATCTAAAAGCTCCTTTTCTTGTTATCGAAACGTTTCGATAGAGCAAATATAGATAACAAAAATAGAAAAACAACAAAGAAATATCAGATTTGAGAACTTGATCACAAAATATTTGTGTTCTGTACCTGATAATGATCAATGCATTGAAAACGCCCTGTTAAACAACAGGGCGTTCATATTTCACTACCATTGATACATTGCACCAGCGCCTACGCCGACTTTACCTTGCGTGTTGCTGGAAAACGAGCCTTTAAAAATCCATTTTCCATTATCAGTCATTCTTGATGCGCCAAGGGAAATTGAGGATTGATCACCGTAGAAACCACTTCCGATACCTATGCCCATTTTACCAGGGGCTGAAACTTGTGGAATTGAGCCTTGAGCAATTGCACTTGCTGTGCCAGCTTCTGCTTTTTTACCCACTTTATCAATGCGGCGTTGGATATTCCGTTCTGCCTGATCAAGCTGGGCTTTGTTTACCGCATCCATCGGATTAACCCCCGAAGCTACATTAACAATTCGGTTTCCACCATTATTTAGCCCTTTCTCGGTTAGCGAAACTTGGCTATCGCCACTGCCAATAGTTACGCCTTTTTCATTCATTACCGTCTCGCCAGATTTAAATTCTTTGGAGGAAACGCTGTTTAAATTTTTGATGTCTTTATTCAGGCTAATTTTTACCTGTTTTTTTCCACCTTGGGTTTGATGAATAATCTCAAGATTGCTGTCTTGGTTGTCCATAACAATTTCAGCGGATTGCCCATCTTGGCCATTCTTGCCGTCTTTGCCATCTTTCCTAGCTAAGCCAGTATCTCCTTTTTCCCCTTTTTCTCCTTTAAAAGCAGGATCATTTTGGAGAGAGGTTTTGTCTAAACCTACAAAGAGAACCTTTTTATTTTCAATTGTTTTTATTTCTGCTTTCAAGCCATCAGTGAAATTAATATTCAAATTGTTTAATGGAAGTGAGATAGCATTCCCCAATGCCGTATCAGAACCTTTACTATAAAAAGAAACAGGTGCATTTGCCAAAGCTTTTAATTGCGCTACATTAACTGCATCGGTGTCTTCAGTACCCGCTGCAAGATTATTAATTTGGCGACTGATGCCTAATTCTGAATTACCAACAGATATACCTGCTGCGGTACTTTGCCATGGGATAATATTTTTTATCTTATTCAGATGATTATTTATCTTCTCTTTATTTTGTTCAATATTTCCCTTTAATGTATTGATTTCACTTGTTAATGTGGTTTTATCTGCTGATGCAACTGTTGGATCTAATAATTTATCTTCTTTTTCTTTAAGTAATCTTTCATTATTTAGTAGTTCATCACCTTCAGCTTTTAGATCTATTAGAACCTGCTCATACTCGCTTTTAGTCATAGAGCCTCTAATTGCTTCTATATTTTTTCCCTCAGGATGATAACCAAATTGACCTTTCTCAATATCTGTTTTTGATCGAGAGCCTAAAGCCACACCATCATTCAACGTTGCTTTTGCAAAATAACCAAGCCCTATTGATCTATCTGCTGATGAATGTGCCAAAGAGCCTAAAGCAATGGAGCCATTACCTGACGAGGAAGAATTTCCACCAACGGAAATCGCATAAGTACCATTGGCATTACTTTCCACCCCAACGGCGATAGCATAAGCATTATAATTACCCTCACTATTGACCGATGTATTTGCTTTTGCATTATTCCCTAAAGCAGTTGAATTAAATCCAAACGCTTGCGCTCCACGTCCAAACGCACCACTCCCCCAACCTTTAGCTTGCGCATCTGCACCAACAGCTGTAGCCCAAGATATAGTTGTTAATGCATTTTCACCAATAGCAACACTACGCTCCCCAGATAAAACATTTTCGCCATGATTTGTTGTTGGTGTATTTTGCGAACTTTCAACTCTTGCATTTTGACCAATCGCAACAGAATGGACGCTTTTTGCATCAATATAAGCCTTAGGACCTATCGCGACGGAATTAACACTTTTCGCGCCATCATTATTGAAATTAGATCCATCCCCAGTTTCTGTGGAATTAATAGACACATATTTTGTTTGGCTACTCCCAGTTCCAATTTTAGATACGACCTCTTTTAATTGCGCGACATTAACCGCATCGGTGTCTTTAGTACCCGCTGCAAGATTATTAATTTGACGAGTGATACCTAATTCTGAATTACCAACAGATACACCTGCTGCAGTACTTTGCCATGTGGTAATATCTTTTATCTTATTCTTACGCTCCTCGATATTCTCTTTATTCTTTGTAATCTTTTCCTTTAATGTATTGATTTCATTTGTTAATGTCGTTCTTTCTTCTGATGTAACTGTGGAATCCGCTAATCTATCTTCTTTTTCTTTAAGTAATCTTTCATTATTTAGTAGTTCATCACCTTCAGTTTTTAGCTTTGCTAGAACATCATCATATTGCTCTTTGGTTATGGTGCCTCTAATAGCTTCTATATTTTTACCCGCAGGATGATAACCAAATTGATCTTTATCAATCTCTGTTTTTGATCGAGAGCCTAACGCTACCCCCTCAGAAAGATTTGCATTTGCTTGATAGCCTAAAGCTAACGCTCTATCTTTTGTTACTCTGGTGTTATAACCTAAAGCAACGGATTCTGGGGAACTACCTTCAACAAGTGCGTGATCACCAATAGCAATTGCACTAGAAGAGAATGTTTTTACTTGGGCATTTTGACCTATAGCCACAGCTTGCTCAGATGCAAACGAAGATCTACCAATTGAAATACCGCCCGTTTGCTCCGCAATTGCTTTGTCACCTATACTTATCGTGCCATTATTTAACGATTTTGCGCCGTAACCAATCGCAATCGAAGATACATCACTTCCCCCGCAATTACCATCGTAACATTCTGTTCCAGCTAGACTTTCTGTACCGATGGCAATTGAACTTTGCGATGTCGCTTTAGCTTTTACACCAATTGCCATTGCATTTTTAGAATTTTGTAGGTGATTCTTACTCTCATAAATCGCACCACGATTATCATAATTTGAGTCCTCCCCTTTTTCATCTGCATTAATGCTGAAATAGTGGGTTTCTGCTTGCTTTAACTGCGCCACATTTACTGCATCGGTATCCTCTTTACCTGCAGCCACGCTTTTGATTTGATGTAATTTGCTATCAGTTTTGCCGAGATTGTGGGCAGTGCCAATATAATTCGGCATTGGGAACAAAGCGTCAATTTGGGCTTGTGCCGCTTGTTTCTCACTTTCGTCTGCTGAACCATTTGCGACAATAGTCATATTATTAATAAATGTTGTGACGTTATCGTCAGTGCCTAAAATCGACTTCCATTTATCTTTGATGGCTTGTGCTTTATCCTGAGCTTCTTTTGCCTCGTTGAAACGCTCTGTCCATTCAGCTCTAGCAGCATCCATCTCTGGACCTGAATAAATTCCTCTGCCTACTAGAGCAGTCATTTTTGCTCTAGCAGCATCACGTTCTGTAGCTTTTGTTGCGCTCAACGTTACCTGTTGTTGATATTCCTGCCATTTATCTAAACCAAAAGCAGGATCTCTTGCGTTAATAGTTTGAGAGATTTTCGGATCATATCCACCTATTAATGGATTTACATCAGCAGCAAACACTGGCGCATTTAACATCGAAAACACAGAGAGGGCAGCAAAAGAAAATTTTGTATAAAAGTGCGGTAATTTTTGGATGGATTTAGCTAGACTTGTTTGTTTGTTTGTTTGTTTGTTTGTTTGTTTGTTTGTTTGTTTGTCGGAGTGTATTCATTTGATATATCCTTAGATACAAGTTATTACAGCAAAATTCCATTTACTATTTTGTGAAAAGATTCGAATCCTAGCACGTTTCGCTCCCCGAGGGGGAGCAATTTTTGAGAAATAATAGATTTATTTAGATACGTTCAATGCTTCTAACCTCGCCAAATCCACCTGATTATTTAACAGCTCCACATCGGGCATAGTTTTATTGGCTTTTGCAGAAAGGGTTTTAAATCGTTCTACTTTGCCAACTAAACCTTGTTGGCCAACAAGTGCTATTACCGTGCTGTTGTATTGGTTGCTGACAGTGGAAAGCGTATTGCCAAGCTTACTTAAACGTTCTGCGACCAAGCAAATTTGGTTATAAATTTCACCCGCTTTTTCAGCGATTTCTTTTGCCTCTGCATTACCGCGTTCGATGCGCCACAGGTTTGCCACGGTGCGTAAAATCGGCATTAGCGTAGTGTGAGAAACCATAATTACATTACGTTCATAACCGTAATTAAATAAAGCAGGATCAGATTTTAAAGCCTCAATATATGCGGGTTCCACCGCAATAAACATAAGAACAAAATTCGGGCTACGCATGCCAATCAGATTACTGTAATCTTTTTTATGCAGATCGTTAATATGGTTTTTTAATGCAGAAACATGTTCTTTGAGTAAACGCTCACGTTCAAAATCATCCTCAGAATTTACCGCACTTTCGTAAGCCACGAGCGACATTTTGCTGTCGATAATTAAGTGTTTATCATCGGGTAAATTCAACACAAAATCAGGGTAATTGCGTCCACCTTGTTCATCTTTAAAATGCGCTTGAGCACGGTAATGTACATTTTCTTCAAGCCCTGCCAGTTGCAACGCTCGTTCTAATTGCACTTCGCCCCAGTTGCCTAACGTTTTCTTTTCGCCTTTCAGCGCAGAAGTTAAATTACTCGCCTCTTGCGACATATTCAGACCAATTTCCAACACTTTTTTAATTTCAGCTTCCAATCCTGCATTACCTTTCACGGATTCGGAGTGAATTTCATTGACACGTTTTTGGAAACCTTCAATTTGCTCACGGAAAGGCTTGAGCAACGTTTCCAAGGCAGTTTGATTTGATTGACTAAATGATCGACTTTTTTCATCCAAAATCCGATTGGCTAGATTTTGAAATTCCACACCCAACTGCTGCTTAGATTGTTCAAAGTTTTGTTGTTGCTCTGAAAAATGTTTTTCTTTCTCTGCTAAAGTTGTTTTTAATCCTGTTAACTCTTGAGAAAGTGCGGTCAATTTTTCGGTCAAATTTTGTCGTTCTTGTGTGAGATGATGTATTTGTTCATCACGTTCAGTTAAACGATATTGCAGCCCTTGATTTTCAGTCTGTACTTTAATTGTTTGTTGTTCAAACTGGTTTTTAATACCGCTTAGCTCATCAAATTTACTGGCAAGTTGATTATAATCTTGAGTCGTTTTTGATAATTCTTGATGAAGATGTGTATATTTTTGCTGGCGTAGAATAAGCAATAAAATCAATAGAACAACGATTGCTAACAAGCTAAAAAGCCACAAATTCTCTGACATATATCCCCCTTAACATGATGCCGTAAATTATAACATAGAAATGTGAGTTAAATTTTAGCCTCAAGTGCGGTGAAATTATCTTACTCACCGCCCTTATCATAGGCGGCATCAGTCAGCGTTTTCAAAAACGCTTCCAACGCATCAATTTCTGTATCAGTAAGCGGTTTACCTTTAAGATCACTATGGCTTATCGTTGGAGCATATTCTGCTGCCGACCAAGGTTTGCCCGTTTCGGGATTTATCTTACGCTCAGGATTATTGTGGCTATCTAAAAATAATAATACGGTACGCAGCTCTTTAAATACGCCGTTATGCATATAAGGTGCGGTAACTGCTACATTACGCAATGTCGGTACTTTAAATTTGCCTTTTTGAGCGATATCACCTTCCACCATTGGATTATCTAACAATCCATTATCCACCCAATCTTCGCTTAATTTATTATGAGCAATCAACGCCTCATTTTTCGGCACGCCGAGATTGAAATAACGATAATTTGTAAAAGTTTCTTCACGATGATCTTTTTCATTCAGCTGATGACAATTACTACAAGTTGTTTTTTCTTTATCAAAAAATAACGCCTTGCCTAATGCCTCTTGCTCAGTAAATTTATCTTGCCCTGCCAAAGTGCGGTCATATTTAGAACTGAATTGAGCAAACAAATCTAATTGCTGAAATGCAGCAAGCGCTTGTTCCATAATGGCGTAAATTTTCTCATCATCTTGCCAAATTTCTGCGCCCCAATGCTTGGTAATGTAATCTTTCACCGCCTGATTTTCGGCAATACGTTTCACCACGCTGGCTTTGTCTTTCATGCCCATTTCAACAGGATTGAGTGGAGGTCCCCCGCCTGCTCAGCTAAATGTTTTGCTCGACCATCCCAAAATTGACCGCCAACATAATCCTTAATTTTTTCATCGAAATGAAAATCAGGGGAATATTTTGCATAAATGGCTGTTGGTGTGTTGCGATTACCAAACTTTGTCGGATCATCACCTTGTGAAACCATTTTATTGATATCGTTTTTGCGTAAATCCGCAAAAGCCGCTGCGGGCATATGGCAAGTAGAGCAACTCTGTGTTTTATTGTGAGAAAGTGATTTATCAAAAAAGAAAGCCTGACCCAATCCAAGCAATGCCGGATTTATAGGTTCTTCTTGAGCAAAACAAAAAATAGGTAAGGCAAATAATGACAAGAAATATTTTTTCATTTTCATTCCATGAGCGTAAAAAATAACCGCACCTGAGAAGTGCGGTCAGATTTATGATTATTCTTCTTTTGGTAATCGAATCAGGGCATAAATTAATCCGCCCCACACTAACGCGAGAGACACGATCATCATAATAATTGCGCCAGTAGTCATTTTATTCTCCTTTAGTTTCATCAATCGTTAATTTGGTTTCGCTTTTCCATTTTAAGCGAGAAAGGAAGAATGCCACGACAAGTAAGCTAATAGACATTCCCCAACCAAAAGTATTTACAAACCAGTTTGGATAACCTTCGTAACCTTCAGAGAAGACTTTTGCGCCTTCGCTGAAAAGCATGAATGCTAAAACACCACTCGTTAATACAATACATAAACGCCAGAAGAAACCCACTTTGAAAGATGAAGTTTCATTTAAGTGATTACCCAATAAACCGAGTTTTTCATTTGCCACAATCGCAATTAAAGAAGCGAATGCTACGGCAACGATACCGAAATAGTTCACGAATTTATCGAATACATCTAACATTGGTAAGCCTGTTGTTGTGCCGAATAAGATTACAGAAACTAGCATCATTGGTACACCCACGATGAATGTTACTTTCCCGCGGCTAATACGAATTTTATCTTGAATTGCAGAGATAATAACTTCAATTACTGAGATGAATGAAGTTAATGCGGCAAAGGTTAATGAACCGAAGAACAACACGCCTAGCACTTCGCCAAATGGTGCTTTGTTGATGATGGTTGGGAACGCAAAAAATGCTAAACCGATTCCGCCTTTTGCTACTTCGCTAACTTCTTGACCTTGCGCTGTTGCAATAAAACCTAATGCTGCAAATACGCCGATACCCGCTAACACTTCAAAGCTACTGTTCGCAAAACCTACAACTAAACCACTTCCCGTTAAATCGGATTGTTTTTTGAGATAAGAGGCGTAAGTTACCATAATCCCAAATCCAATAGAAAGAGAGAAGAAGATTTGTCCATAAGCGGCAATCCATACACTTGGATTAGAAAGTTTCGACCAATCTGGTGTAAATAATGCATCTAAACCTTTTGCCGCACCAGGTAAGAATAAGGAATAAATCACAAGTGCCATAAACATCACAACGAGTACTGGCATTAATACGGAGGAGACCTTAGCAATTCCTTTTTGGACGCCCATAGAAAGTACGCCTAAGGCAACAATCCACATCGCAATTAATGGTGCGGTTACCATACCAACAAATTCAAAGCTGATACCGTTTTTAATATCGCCCATTTTCAAAAATTCGCCGATGAAGAAATCAATAGGTTTATCGCCCCAAGCACCAGTGAAAGAAAAATATGTGTAGCTTGCCGCCCAGCCTAATACTACCGCGTAGTATAATCCGATGATGACATTTACCATCATTTGCCACCAGCCAAACACCTCAAAGTGAGGGCTAAAACGACGATAAGAAAGTGGCGCGCCACCACGATGACGGTGACCAATGGCATAATCTAAGAATAAAAGAGGAATCCCTGCGGTTAATAATGCAATAAGGTAAGGGATGATAAATGCGCCACCACCATTTTCATAAGTGGTATAAGGAAAACGCCAAATATTACCAAGACCAACGGCAGAACCAATTGCTGCCAGAATAAATGCACGACGACCAGAAAAAGTCTCACGCTTTTGTGCTTTTGAGGCTGAGTGAGCCATAAATTATCCTATGTAAAAAATGAAAAGAGTTTCAATATAATGAAATCTAATCATCAGTCAATAAATAAGCAAAAAGAGCGGTAAAAATTAACGAATTTTTTAATAAAAAGAACATAAACATTCAAAGCAAGCCAATTTTCACCGCACTTTTTTCGTTTTTTTCGCGCCAAGCCCTACCAATGACTCGAAATTTCGCTACAATGCTGAACTTATCCCAAAATAAAAACAACAGGACGCAAACACAATGACAGGTGCACAACTCATCATGGAGTGCCTGAAAGCACACCATGTCACGACTCTTTTCGGCTATCCAGGTGGCGCAATAATGCCAACCTACGATGCTCTTTATGATGCAGGCTTAGATCACTTACTTTGTCGTAATGAACAAGGGGCTGCCATCGCAGCGATCGGTTATGCTCGTTCCACAGGAAAAGTGGGCGTCTGTATCGCAACATCAGGCCCTGGCGCAACGAATTTAGTCACTGGATTAGGCGATGCCATGATGGACTCCATTCCAGTTGTAGCCATTACTGGTCAAGTTTCCTCTCAATTAATCGGTACGGATGCGTTCCAAGAAGCCGATGTTCTTGGTCTTTCCCTTGCTTGTACAAAACACAGTTTTATCGTGCAAAGTGCGGATGAATTAGCTGATGTTTTTGCGCAAGCCTTTGAAATTGCTCAAAGCGGACGCCCAGGCCCCGTTCTTATTGATGTGCCTCGTGATATTCAAGTTGGTGAAGTCCCTGCAAATATAAAAGCCTACGTTAAAACTCTCGAAAAACCGACCGCACTTTCAGTAGATAAACTCGCTGAAGCAAAAGAATTATTAAAAAATGCTAAAAAACCTGTGCTTTATGTTGGTGGTGGCGTTGGTATGGCGAAGGCTGTGCCTGCCTTACGCGAATTTTTAGCCCAGATCCAAATTCCATCAGTCTCAACTCTAAAAGGTTTAGGTGCAATTGATCCAAATGATGATGTGTATATGGGAATGATTGGTATGCATGGCACAAAAGCTGCTAATCTTGCCGTGCAAGAAAGCGATTTATTACTTGTATGCGGTGCGCGTTTTGACGATCGTGTAACTGGTAAACTCGATACTTTTGCACCTCATGCTAAAGTGATTCATTGTGATATTGATGCAGCGGAAATTCATAAATTACGTCGTGCAGATGTTGCATTACAAGGGGATTTAATCCAAGCACTTAATGCTCTCAAACAAGAGCTTGATATTGAACCTTGGCGTGAACAAATCAGAAATTTCAAAGCAAAATTAGATTTCACTTATGTTGAAAATCAAGGCAATCGCCCGATTGATCCTTGGGCATTACTCAACACCCTATCTAATCGCAAACCAAATAATGCGGTAATTTGTACCGATGTGGGGCAGCATCAAATGTGGTCAGCGCAACACATGAAGCATTTTGCTCCAGAGAACTACATTACATCGGCAGGTTTCGGCACAATGGGCTTTGGCTTACCTGCTGCTGTGGGGGCAAAAAAAGCACGCCCGCAAGATGAAGTCATTTTGGTTACGGGTGATGGTTCGTTAATGATGAATATCCAAGAATTAGGCTCAATCAAACGTGGCAATTTACCGGTAAAAATTTTGCTATTGGATAACCAACGTTTAGGTATGGTTCGTCAATGGCAGGATTTATTCTGGAATAAACGTCGCAGTGAAACCATTTTAGATGACAACCCAGATTTTGTGATGCTTGCTAACGCATTCGGTATTCCTGCAGAACGTATTGAGTCAGCCGATGATGTGGATGCCGCACTCAACCGATTATTAAACAGCAAAACAGCCTATTTATTACAAGTATGTATTCCACCTGATGAATGTGTATGGCCACTTGTGCCACCGGGTGCATGTAACGCGGATATGGTAGAGGAGATGAACTAATGAATGAATATAAACTTGAACTCGTCGCTCGCCATCGTCCTGAAGTATTGGAACGCATTTTACGCGTAGCACGCCACCGCGGATTTACCGTTACTACAATGGAAATGACACTAATTGAAACCCAAGTGCGGTTAAAAATCACTGTAAAATCTGACCGCACTTTTGATTTGTTGGTTAATCAATTGGCGAAACTGCCGGATGTGATGGAAATAAATAATGAATAAGGAAAATAAAGAATTCTTTATTGAAAAAAATCTTTGGTGGTTACTTCTTATCATTGGTCTTATATCCCTGAGTGTTTACTTTTGGAAATTCCATGGTGTGCTAGCAAATGAAAGTGATAAATGGGATCATTTTGGAAGTTATATTGGTGGTATTTTTTCTGGAATGGCTTTTTTAGCACTTATTGCAGAAATGAGAGCGAATAGAAAAAGAGAAAAAAAACAGGAAGGGCGTTATCAAAAACAAATTAATGATTTAAATCAAGAGAAGAAAGAACAAGATCAAAGATGGGCAAAAGAGAGTTTTGAGAGAACGTTTTTTATGATGCTTTCTCAATTTAACGAGAAATTGTCTTCATTAAAAGAATTGGATATAAATAATATATATGATCTTATAGCAATAAATAATTCAAAAATTTTCTATAACATAAGAAATAGTGTAGAAGAAAATGATAAATACTCTGATATAAACATGTTGTTTATAAACTTATATAGAATATTAAAATTTACAGATGAAACTCATTTTGAAATAAATGAGAAGAAAGTCTATGTAAATATATTAAGAAGCTATCTTTCCAGGAAGTTTCTTGTTATTTTAGGATTTCATTTATTATATAAAGATTCATCATATAATAATTACATATATTATATTAACAAATATAATATTTTTGAACATATCGATTTGAAATCTCTAGAAATAAAAATGCTAAAAAATAGATATCTTTTATCTAGCGATTTATTTGATGAGTCATCCAATATGAATTATAGAATAATTCTTGACTACATTCTTAGAAAAAAAGATGGATATATTTTTGAAAAATCTAATAATCTTTATTCAAACTTTGAAATTATAAAAAAAGATTATACTTATAGCTACACAACAGAAAAATTCTATGAATTTGTTGAAGCAAGAGAAAAAGGTATAAGTTTTAAGTTTGAACAAGAGAATGAAGATATAAACATATATAATTACGATTTTATCTTTATGCACTTAATTGCAAATTTTAAACCTGAAGCATTTGCTAATAGTTTGGAATACCGTGATACTGCAATAGTATATGACTTATATGTATCAAAAATAAAAAATACATATTCTTAAAAACTTGGAGAGATTATTTATGCCAAAACTACGTTCAGCGACCAGTACACAAGGCCGTAATATGGCAGGCGCACGTGCCTTATGGCGTGCGACAGGAATGAAAGAAAATGACTTTGGTAAACCGATTATTGCGGTGGTGAACTCTTTCACCCAATTTGTGCCAGGGCATGTGCATTTAAAAGATATGGGACAGCTTGTTGCTGCAGAAATTGAAAAAGCGGGCGGCGTAGCAAAAGAATTTAACACCATTGCGGTGGATGATGGTATCGCAATGGGTCACGGCGGGATGCTTTATTCTTTACCAAGCCGTGATTTAATCGCAGACAGCGTAGAATATATGGTCAATGCACACTGTGCTGATGCGATGGTGTGTATTTCCAACTGTGACAAAATCACCCCAGGAATGTTAATGGCGGCAATGCGCTTAAACATTCCGACAATTTTTGTCTCAGGCGGTCCAATGGAAGCGGGTAAAACTAAACTTTCGGATCAATTAATCCGCTTAGATTTAGTGGATGCGATGATTGAGGCAGCCGATCCAAATGTAAGCGATGAGCGTATTGATGCGATTGAGCGTAGCGCTTGCCCAACTTGTGGTTCTTGCTCTGGTATGTTTACCGCAAACTCTATGAATTGCCTTACCGAAGCCTTAGGTTTATCTTTACCTGGCAATGGTTCCATGTTAGCCACTCACGCAGACCGAAAAGAATTATTCTTAAAAGCAGGTCGTCAAATTGTTGAGCTGTGCAAACGCTATTACGAACAAGATGATGCAAGCGTATTGCCTCGTTCAATCGGTACTTTTGATGCCTTTGAAAATGCAATGAGCCTCGATATCGCAATGGGGGGGTCAAGTAATACAGTTTTACACTTGTTAGCGGCTGCCCAAGAAGCAGGCGTAGATTTTAAAATGGAAGATATTGACCGTTTATCGCGCAAAGTCCCTTGTTTAAGCAAAATTGCGCCAAACACCAATAAATACCATATGGAAGACGTACACCGTGCAGGCGGCATTATGGGATTGTTGGGTGAATTAGATCGTGCTGGATTAATTCATAAAAATACACTCACCGTGCTTGGAATGAGCATGGGAGAACAACTAGACCAATACGATATTATTCGCAATCAAGATGAAGAATTACATAAATTCTTCCGTGCAGGCCCTGCAGGCATCCGCACAACTCAAGCATTCTCACAAGATTGTCGCTGGGATACCGTCGATAATGATCGTGTAAACGGTTGTATTCGCAATAAAGAAAATGCGATCTCTCAAGAAGGTGGTTTAGCCGTATTATTCGGTAATCTCGCGGAAGACGGATGTATCGTTAAAACCGCGGGCGTAGATGAATCTATCTGGAAATTCACCGGCACGGCAATCGTATTTGAAAGCCAAGAAGATGCGGTTGCAGGCATTTTAGGTGGCAAAGTCAAAGAAGGTCATGTCGTTGTTATCCGTTACGAAGGCCCTAAAGGTGGACCAGGTATGCAAGAAATGTTATACCCAACCAGTTACTTAAAATCGATGGGCTTGGGCAAAAAATGTGCTTTATTAACGGACGGCCGTTTCTCTGGTGGTACATCAGGCTTGTCTATTGGACATGCATCACCAGAAGCTGCTTCTGGCGGTGCAATCGGCTTAGTACGCGATGGCGATATTATCAACATTGATATTCCAAACCGTGCAATTAACTTAGAAATCAGTAATGAAGAACTCGCAACACGCAGAGCCGAACAAGATCAAAAAGGTTGGCAGCCAGCTCACCGTGAACGTGAAGTATCTTTCGCATTAAAAGTATTCGGTCACTTTGCCACCTCAGCGGACAAAGGTGCGGTACGCGATAAAACATTGTTAAAATAATTTAACGGTTCCCCCCTCCTTCATAAGAGGGGGGATAAAACAAAGGAAAAACTAACCGCACTTCATCATAAAAACAAACACTATGAAAAACCTACTCACCAATCCTCAACCTTCTCAATCAGATTATATCAATGCCATTGTTAAACTTGGTTCGCGCGTATATGAAGCTGCACAAGTGACCCCTTTACAAAAAATGGGAAAACTTTCTGAACGACTGCACAATAATATCTGGATTAAACGAGAAGACCGTCAGCCAGTAAATAGCTTTAAACTACGTGGCGCTTACGCAATGATTTCTAGCCTTTCAGCAGAACAAAAAGCAGCAGGCGTAATAGCCGCATCTGCGGGTAACCATGCGCAAGGCGTGGCATTATCAGCGAAACAATTAGGCTTAAAAGCATTGATCGTCATGCCACAAAATACCCCAAGCATTAAAGTGGATGCAGTGCGTGGTTTTGGTTGTGAGGTGTTGTTGCACGGTGCTAATTTTGATGAAGCCAAAGCAAAAGCGATTGAGCTTTCAAAAGAAAAAAATATGACATTTATTCCGCCATTCGATCATCCATTAGTGATCGCAGGACAAGGCACGTTAGCGATGGAAATGTTACAACAAGTGGCGGATTTGGATTATGTGTTTGTACAAGTCGGTGGTGGTGGCTTAGCTGCAGGTGTAGCAATTTTGCTTAAGCAATTTATGCCAGAAATTAAAATCATCGGCGTAGAATCAAAGGATTCTGCATGCTTAAAAGCCGCTCTCGACAAAGGCGAACCAACAGATTTGACCCATGTTGGATTATTTGCAGATGGCGTTGCCGTAAAACGCATTGGTGACGAAACATTCCGTCTATGTCAGCAATATCTTGACGATATGGTATTGGTCGATAGTGATGAAGTGTGCGCAGCAATGAAAGATTTGTTTGAGAACGTTCGTGCTGTTGCAGAACCATCAGGTGCGTTAGGTTTAGCCGGTTTAAAAAAATATGCAAAACAAAACCATATTGAAGGCAAAAATATGGCGGCAATTTTGTCTGGCGCGAACTTGAATTTCCACACATTACGTTATGTATCTGAACGTTGTGAAATTGGTGAAAATCGAGAAGCTTTATTAGCCGTGACCATGCCTGAACAACCCGGTAGTTTCTTAAAATTTGCTTATGTATTAGGTAACCGAGCAGTAACCGAATTCAGTTATCGTTATGCAGATGATAAACGTGCTTGTGTGTTTGTTGGGGTAAGAACAACAAATGAGCAAGAAAAAGCAGATATTATTGCAGACCTCACTAAAAATGGTTTTGATGTTGAGGATATGTCTGATGATGATATTGCGAAAACGCATGTTCGCTATTTAATGGGTGGTCGCGCATCAAATGATAATGAACGCTTATATACGTTCGAATTCCCAGAGCAAAAAGGTGCGTTATTAAAATTCTTGGAAACATTACAAAATCGTTGGAATATTTCATTATTCCACTATCGTGCCCACGGCGCAGACTATGGAAATATCCTTGCTGGTTTCCAAATTGAAGAACGCGAACAAGCAGAATTTGAACAGGCCCTTGCTCAACTCAATTATGTTTTTGAAGATGTAACAGAAAGCAAATCTTATCGTTATTTCTTACGTTAATCTTATAAAAAAGGCGTGATATTTTTCACGCCTTTGTATTATTCAAACTCTAATTCCACCGCACTTTCGCCAAGTAAATTGACCAATTCCGTCAGAATTTCATCTGTTGGAATGATCGACCATTGCACGCCCAAACGTAACAACGCACGACCTTTCGGACTTTGATAATACACATTAATCGGCAACGTTCCACCACTTACCGGCTCAAGTAATGCTTTAAGTTGTTTAATGAAACTTGGTGTAATTTGATGCTCAGAAAGACTAATAGCTAAGGATTTGACATAACGGGAACGAGCCTCATCTAAGGTCATTAATTCTCGCACCGTCATTTTTAAGCCACCAGAGAAATCATCAAAGCTCACCTGCCCAGAAGCAACAATCACCGTATCTTTTTGCAATTTCTCACCAAATTGTTCTAGGCTTTCACCAAATAATGTTAAATCTAAGCGACCTGAACGGTCATCTAATGTTGCAATACCTAGCCGATTGCCTTTTTTCGTCATCGCAATTCTCGATGCCACGACTAACCCAGCCACTGTGCTAATTTGTCCACGGCGATTTGGTGCAAGATCTTTTAAGCGAGTTGAAGTGTAATGAGAAAGTTCTTTCAAATAACGGCTAACTGGATGGCTACTTAAATAAAGCCCCAAGGTTTCTCGTTCACCATCAAGGATTTGTTTTTCGGTATAAGGCGGTGTATTGGCATAGGCATTTTCCACTTCTTCATGGGTTTCAGTCAGCACACCGAACATATCCGTTTGACCCATTGCTTCATCTTTCGCATGCTGATCGGAAGCTCTAAGCGCATCTTCTAAATTCTTAGAAAGTGCTGCGCGATGTGGCCCTAATTTATCAAAGGCACCTGACATAATTAGGCTTTCAAAGGTGCGGCGGTTAATTTTTTTCAAATCTACACGAGCGCATAAATCGAATAAATCTTTGAAAATCCCCCCTTCATTTCTTGCCGTCACAAGTGCGTCAATCGGGCCTTCTCCAACACCTTTAATCGCGCCAATACCATACACAATTTCACCTTGTTCATTGACGCTAAAATGGTGTTTGCCGATATTAATATCTGGTGGCGTTACTTTTAAGCCCATGCGTAAACATTCGTCGTACAACCCTACGATTTTATCCGTATTATCCATTTCAGATGTCATCACTGCAGCCATAAATTCTGCAGGGAAATGGGTTTTGAGCCAAAGGGTTTGGTAAGACACCAAAGCATAAGCGGCAGAGTGAGATTTATTAAAACCATAGCCAGCAAATTTTTCTACCAAGTCGAAAATCTTCATAGATAGATCGCCATCAACGCCGTTTTTCTCCGCACCTTCTTTAAATACAGAACGCTGTTTTGCCATTTCTTCTGGTTTCTTTTTACCCATCGCTCGACGCAATAAGTCAGCCCCACCCAAGGTATAGCCAGCCAACACCTGCGCAATTTGCATCACTTGTTCTTGATACAAAATAATACCGTAAGTCGGCTCAAGAATAGGTTTCAAGCTTTCATGTTGATATTCTGCATCTGGGTAAGACACTTCTTCTCGCCCATGTTTACGGTCGATAAAGTTATCCACCATGCCTGATTGTAGCGGGCCAGGACGGAACAATGCCACCAACGCGATGATATCTTCAAAACAGTCCGGTTGCAGGCGCTTAATCAAATCCTTCATTCCGCGCGATTCCAGCTGGAACACGGCTGTAGTTTCGGAACGTTTAAGTAATTCAAAAGATTCAGGATCATCAAGTGGAATGGCGGCAATATCTACTCGAGGCTTGCCTTCACGCACCATACGAGCATTAATCATATCCAATGCCCATTTAATGATGGTGAGAGTGCGCAAGCCTAAGAAGTCAAATTTCACAAGCCCAGCATATTCCACATCATTTTTATCAAAGTGAGTAACCGGATGTAAGCCTTCATTATCACAATAGAGCGGTGCAAAATCAGTAATTAAGGTTGGTGAAATGACCACGCCACCAGCATGTTTACCTGCATTACGCGTCACACCTTCCAGCTTGCGCGCCATATCAATCAATGCTTGCACTTCTTCATCGCTGTCGTAGGCGGTCTGTAATTGTGGCTCAGCCTCAAATGCTTTCGCAAGCGTCATACCAGGATCGGGCGGAATTAATTTCGAAATACGATCAACGAAACCATAAGGATGCCCCAGCACTCGCCCCACATCTCGAATAACAGCTTTCGCCGCCATGGTTCCAAAGGTGATAATTTGTGATACAGCGCCACGGCCGTAGGTTTCAGCAACGTGCTCAATCACTCGGTCTCGACCATCCATACAGAAATCCACGTCGAAATCGGGCATAGACACACGTTCTGGATTTAAGAAACGCTCAAAAAGCAAATCAAATTCTAGCGGATCTAAATCAGTGATTTTTAATGCATAAGCCACTAATGAACCCGCGCCAGAACCACGACCCGGTCCAACAGGAATATCGTTATCTTTCGACCACTGAATAAACTCCATTACGATCAAGAAATAACCTGGGAATCCCATTTGGTTAATCACATCTAGCTCAACTTGCAAACGTTCATCATATTTTGGTCGTTTTTCTAACCGCACTTTTTCATCAGGGAATAAAAAAGCTAAACGTTCTTCCAAACCTTCTTTGGCTTTTTGCACCAAGAAATCTTCTGTACTTAAATCTCCCGTCGGGAATTGAGGCAAGAAATATTGACCAAGGCGCAAAGTCACACTACAACGCTGCGCAATTAATAAGGTATTTTCGAGAGCGGAAGGAATGTCAGCGAATAACTTGCACATTTCCTCTTCGCTGCGGAAATATTGTTGTGGGGTATAACGTTTTGGACGTTTAGGATCATCTAATGTATAGCCATCACGAATAGCAACACGAATTTCATGAGCCTCAAAATCATCAGATTTCAAAAACATCACATCGTTCGTCGCCACCAAAGGCAATCCATGACTTTTAGCTAATTTTAATGCGGCTTGGATATAACGTTCTTCATCAAGTCTGCCAGTACGCGTAAGTGCAAGATAAAAATGATCAGCAAAAAATTCTTGGTAAAAAGCGACCGCACTTTCAATTTCGGCTACGTTTTCTTTCAACAATTTTTTACCTATATCGCCTTGCGTCCCTCCCGATAAAATAATCACTCCCTCGCGATGTTCAATTAACCAATTTTGATCGATATAAGGATAGTCATCGTAACCCTGCTGATAGGCTTTTGAGAGTAATAATGTAATGTTTTTATAGCCTTCGTTATTTTTAGCCAGCAAAGTAAGATCAAAGTATTCATTGCCACACAATGCGCTTTTGACCTTTACATCTGCCCCGATAATTGGCTTCATCCCCGAAGAAAGCATTTCGCCATAAAAACGCACCACACCACAAAAATTAGTAAAATCTGTTAATCCCATAGCAATCATTTCATTGGCAGCACAAGCTTTCACTAAAGGTTTCACTTTGACAATACTGTCGATCATCGAGAAATCAGTGTGCGTGCGAAGATGGACGAAACGAGGCTGGGATGACATTGAAAATCCTTAAAGTGCGGTTAAATTTTGCCGTAAATATTAAAGCGGTATTATAGCGAATTTTTCAAATAAATGCCTATGCAACGAACGGCTTTCCTAATTCGCTCGGATAACCGATTGCGTGAACAAAAAATGTTAAGTAGATCAAAATTTTGATAATTATCCGTTCCCATTTTGGGTGATTTCGGCTAGTCTAGCAGCGATTTATTTATTTCAAGAGAATAAGGATGATCCTATGACAACTCTTTTTCATATAGCGCAAAATTGGTTAAACCAAGATCCTGACGCAGAAACTCGTGCAGAATTAACCGCACTTTTAGATGCGGCAAAAGGCGGAGATAAAGCGGCAGAAGCAGAATTACATGCGCGTTTTGATGGTCGTTTACAATTTGGTACGGCAGGTTTACGTGGCCGTTTACAAGCTGGCTCAATGGGGATGAACCGAGTTTTAGTTTCTCAAGCTGCTGGCGGTTTAGCGGAATATTTAAAAGATTACGATAAAGAACCATCTATCGTAATTGGTTACGACGGCCGTAAAAACTCTGATGTTTTTGCCCGTGACACGGCTGAAATTATGGCGGGTGCAGGCGTAAAAGCTTATTTATTACCACGCAAATTACCGACTCCAGTTTTAGCTTATGCTATCCAATATTTTGATACCACAGCTGGTGTAATGGTAACAGCAAGCCATAACCCACCGGAAGATAACGGCTATAAAGTATATTTGGGCAAAGCAAATGGCGGCGGTCAAATCGTTTCACCTGCAGATAAAGACATCGCAGCATTAATTGATAAAGTTGCGGCAGGCAATATCCAAGATTTACCACGTAGCGATAATTATGTAGTGTTAAATGATGAAGTTGTAGATGCTTACATTGCAAAAACAGCATCACTAGCTAAAGAACCCGCTTGCGACATTAACTATGTTTATACCGCTATGCACGGTGTTGGCTATGAAGTTTTAAGTAAAACGCTAGCAAAAGCAGGCTTACCACAACCTCACGTAGTTGCAGATCAAGTTTGGCCAGATGGCACATTCCCAACTGTGAATTTCCCAAATCCAGAAGAAAAAGGCGCGTTGGATTTAGCGATTAAAGTGGCAAAAGAAAAGAATGCTGAATTTATCATTGCTAATGACCCAGATGCAGACCGTTTAGCCGTTGCTGTGCCTGATGCGCAAGGCAACTGGAAATCACTACACGGCAACGTAGTAGGCTGTTTCTTAGGTTGGTACTTAGCAAAACAATATCAAGGTAAACAAGGTACATTGGCTTGCTCACTTGTATCTTCTCCTGCGCTCGCTGAAATTGCGAAAAAATATGGTTTCCAATCAGAAGAAACCTTAACCGGTTTCAAATATATCGGTAAAGTATCTGACTTATTGTTTGGTTTTGAAGAAGCATTGGGCTATTTAGTTGACCCAGACAAAGTACGCGATAAAGACGGTATTTCTGCAGCAATCGTGTTCTTAGATCTTGTGCGTAACTTGAAAAAACAAGGCAAAACTTTAGCGGATTATGCTGATGAATTTACCAAAGAATTTGGTGCTTATGTGAGTGGACAAATCTCTATTCGAGTCAGCGATCTTTCAGAAATCGGAAAATTAATGACCGCACTTCGTAATAATCCACCAGCAGAAATCGCTGGCGTGAAAGTGGCACAATTTATCGACCATACTAAAACAGATCGTCAAAGCGATATCCTTGTATTTAACTTGGAAAATGGCGGACGCTTAATTGCTCGTCCTTCAGGTACTGAGCCAAAAATTAAATTCTACTTAGATGCGCGCGGTAAAGATCCAAAAGATGCCGATCGCGTATTAGCAGAATTTGATGAAGGTGTTCGTCACATTCTTCGCCAAGATGCTTATGGCAAACAAGATTGCTAATTGCTTCTAAAAATAACAATCCGCACTTTTTACGTGCGGATTGTTATTTGGTTTAATTCAGTACTAACCTGCAACTGCGATACGTTTCATATCCGTCATATAACCACGTAATTCTTGACCGATTAATTCAACAGGGTGGTTACGAATTGTATCGTTTACATCGCGTAAGGTGATGTTGTCGATTTCCACTGCTGGAGTAGGTTCGCCTAAGTCGCCTTTTTGAAGGTTAGGGATAATTTCTTTTGCAAGAATTGGGGTTGCTACGTTAGAGAATAAGTAGTTACCATATTCTGCGGTATCAGAAATTACCACGTTCATTTCGTATAAGCGTTTACGTGCGATGGTGTTCGCAATTAATGGTAATTCGTGAAGTGATTCGTAGTAAGCTGATTCTTCATAAATACCACTTGCTACCATCGCTTCAAAAGCTAATTCTACGCCAGCTTTGACCATTGCGATCATTAATACGCCGTTATCAAAGTATTCTTGTTCGCTAATTTTGCCATCATATTTTGGCGCATTTTCAAAGGCTGTTTTACCTGTTGCTTCACGCCATGCGAATAAGTCTTTATCACCATTTGCCCAGTCTGCCATCATTGTTGCAGAGAAGTGACCGCTGATGATGTCATCCATGTGTTTGTAATATAAGAAACCAAGGCTTTCTTTGATTTGTTCAGCTAGTTCAAATGCACGTAATTTTGCGCTGTTTGATAGGCGATCCATCATTAATGTGATACCACCTTGTTTTAACGCTTCGGTAATCGTTTCCCAACCGTATTGAATTAATTTACCTGCGTATGCTGGATCTTTACCGTCTGCCACTAATTTGTCATAACATACGATAGAACCTGCTTGTAACATACCGCAAAGGATAGTTTGCTCACCCATTAAGTCAGATTTTACTTCTGCCACGAATGAAGATTCTAAAACACCTGCTTTATGACCGCCAGTTGCAGCAGCCCATGCTTTTGCGATCGCCATGCCTTCGCCTTTCGGGTCATTTTCAGGGTGGACTGCGATTAATGTTGGCACGCCGAAACCACGTTTGTATTCTTCACGTACTTCAGTACCTGGACATTTTGGTGCAACCATCACAACAGTAATGTCTTTACGAATTTCTTCGCCAACTTCAACAATGTTGAATCCGTGTGAATAACCAAATGCAGAGTCTTTTTTCATTAAAGGCATCACATCAGCAACCACTTTAGAGTGTTGTTTGTCTGGTGTTAAGTTTACGACTAAATCTGCAGTTGGAATTAATTCTTCATAAGTACCCACTTTAAAACCATTTTCAGTTGCACGTTGGAATGACGCACGTTTTTCTGCAATTGCTTCAGGGCGTAAGGCATAGCTAATATCTAAGCCAGAATCACGCATATTCAAACCTTGGTTTAAACCTTGTGCACCACAGCCCACGATAACGATTTTTTTGCCTTTTAAGAAGTTTGCTTCATCTGCAAATTCTTCGCGATCCATAAAACGACAACGACCTAATTGGTCTAATTTTTGACGTAAATTTAAAGTGTTGAAATAGTTAGCCATTTTGTTGTCCTTAATTGTGTAAGGTGAATAATTGTATGATGTTGTGTTTGCATATTTTTTTGTCGTGGTTTGATTATAGGATTTTTTGTTGTTGCGTAAAGTGATATTATGGGAATGTAATGTTGCGATTTATGCAATTATTTTATTTTTTGTGGATTGCATCGTATTTCGCTCGATGAGCGACCTACTTTCTTTTACTCGTGTAAAAGAAAGTAGGCAAAGAAAACACGCCCCAATTAAATCGCAGCTCTTTGCTTTGTTTCAATTTTCTTAACGACAATTTGCTGAACTCGCTATGCTCAAACAGACGCAAATTGCCTGAAAATTGAAAGTCGCAAAGGCGATTTATATGGGGCTCAGAATATATCAGAGCGTTATTAAAAAGTGCGGTTAGTTTTCTGGTATTTTTTTAAATACGCTAAATTTTACCCGCACTTTAAATTGAAGAAAGAACAAATTAGTTCCCTTCTTTGCCGCCTGAGAAATTGGAAACTTGTAGGAAATTTTCGTCTGTTTGAGCGTAGCGAGTTCAGAAAATTTCTGTTAAGCAAGTTTTCAATTTCTCAGGAAATAAGGCAAAGCAGGGCGTGTTTTCTTTTTGCCTACTTTTGCTTTGCACGAGCAAAGAAAAAGTAGGTCGCCATCGGCGAAATACGATATTAAATAAAATAAAAGAAGAAATTATGGAATTTAACGATCTACAAATATTCATCCACCTTAGTGACACAAAAAACTTTGCTAAAACTGCCACCCAAAACCACATGTCCCCTTCCACCCTTTCCCGTCAAATTCAACGGTTGGAAGACGAGCTAGGGAAAACACTTTTTATTCGTGATAATCGGCAAGTCAAACTTACTGAATATGGCGAGAAATTTTTGCAATTTGCTAAAACAGAATGGCAAAACTGGCAACAATTTAAACAACAGCTCAAGGATGAATCAGATGAACTTTGCGGTGAAATTAAACTTTTTTGCTCTGTAACTGCATCTTATAGCCATCTTCCGCACGTACTTAAACAATTTCGCCAGCGTTATCCTAAAGTAGAAATTCAGCTGACGACGGGTGATCCAGCGCTTGCATTAGAGTTGATTCAAACCCAACAAGTTGACCTCGCTATTGCGGGTAAGCCGAATAATCTGCCATCCAGTGTGGCATTTCATAAAATTGATGATATTAGCTTATCTTTAATTGCACCGCGTGTGGCTTGTTTGGCAACACAATTACTGCAAGAAAAAACTATTAATTGGCAGCAAATGCCTTTTATTTTCCCTGTTGAAGGGCATGCTCGGCAGCGGATTGAGCAATGGCTACGGGAGAAACATATTAAACATCCGAAAATTTATGCTACCGTTGCAGGGCATGAAGGGATTGTTCCGATGGTAGGATTGGGGTTCGGATTAGCGATGTTGCCTGATGTGGTCATTGACAATAGCCCAATGAATAACCAAATTTCCAGACTTAATCTTGATAAGCCTATTGAGCCTTTTGAATTGGTTATTTGTACCCAAAAAAGGAATCTCGAACAACCCTTAATCCGTGCATTTTGGGCGATGTTAGAATAGAATGATTGGCTGTTTAGAATAAGGATTTCTTATGTTTAAAGGTGTTCTCGTTTCATTACTTGCCTCATTTTTATTTGGCTATATGTATTATTTTTCTACGCTACTCAAACCTTTGAGTGGCACGGATATTTTCGGTTATCGGATGATTTTTACGTTTCCCTTTGTTGTCCTTTCCGTGTTTATGTTTAAGCAGAAACATGCGTTGATTCATCGCTTAAAACTCATTAAAAAACAACCGCACTTGGCATTGCCCTATCTTTTTTGCGGCTTATTGATGGGATTTCAAATGTGGCTTTTTCTTTGGGCACCGAATAATGGTAGTTCGTTGAGTGTGTCTTTTGGTTATTTGCTTTTGCCTATTGTCATGGTGGCGGCAGGTCGCTTAATTTTTAAAGAACGTATTTCAACGTTCAAATTTATTGCAGTCGTCATTGCCGCATTGGGTGTGATTTCTAATATTGTGCTAAAAGGCGGGCTTTCTTGGGAAGCCATTGTGATTTGTGTTGGCTATACCACCTATTTTTCCGTTCGAAAAGCATTAAAAAATAGTGATCTTGCCTCTTTTTGTTTAGAGATGTTGAGCCTAATCCCAATTAGCATTTATTTTGCGTTACAAACAGATTTCGCTGTGGTCGAACAAAGCAATCCTAATATTTGGGGGCTGCTTGTATTGCTTGGATTAATTAGTGGCACCGCATTGATTGCTTATGTGATTGCCAGCAACATGTTGCCGATGAATTTGCTTGGCTTACTTGGTTATGTGGAAACCATTATGATGATTTTTGTATCGTTTTTTATCGGTGAACAAATTGATGCCGAAAGTTACCCACTTTTTATTTGTTTAGTGCTCGCTATGATTCTTGTTGTGATTGATGGTGTGTACAAACAGCACGCAAAAGGAAGTTTATAAATGTCATTTAAAGAAATTACGCCACAACAAGCTTGGGAAATGGTTCAACAAGGGGCGGTGTTAGCCGATATTCGCGATGATGCCCGATTTACACACTCGCATCCTAAAGGTGCTTTTCATTTAACGAACCAAAGTTTTTTGCAATTTGAAGAGTTAGTAGATTTTGACTCCCCTATCATTGTGAGCTGCTATCATGGCGTAAGCAGTAAAAATGTAGCGACCTTTCTAGTGGAACAAGGCTATGAAAATGTGTTTAGTATTATTGGTGGATTTGATGGATGGGAGAAAGCAAATTTACCAGTAGAAAGAGAATATTAATTGAAATTATAAAAATATATTGAATTAAGAATTTTATTCATGATTGTACTTAGTAATCTGTCCTTAAAACGAGGGCAAACGGAACTTCTCAAAAATGCTTCTGCTACGATTAATCCCAAGCAAAAAGTCGGTTTGGTGGGGAAGAATGGTTGCGGTAAGTCGTCTCTTTTTTCCTTATTAAAAAAAGAATTAACGCCAGAGGGGGGCGAGGTAAACTACCCATCAAATTGGCGGGTATCTTGGGTGAATCAAGAAACGCCTGCATTGGATATTTCAGCGATTGATTATGTGATTCAAGGAGATCGTGAATATTGCCGCTTGCAACAAGAGCTTGAACAAGCAAATGAACGTAATGACGGTAACGCCATTGCGCGTATTCACGGGCAATTAGAAACCTTGGATGCGTGGACAATTCAATCTCGCGCAGCTTCTTTATTGCATGGTTTAGGATTCAGTCAAGAAGAAACAACCCAGCCAGTGAAAGACTTTTCTGGCGGTTGGCGGATGCGTTTGAATTTGGCGCAAGCTCTGCTTTGTCCGTCAGATTTATTATTACTTGATGAACCGACGAACCATTTGGATTTGGATGCGGTTATTTGGTTAGAACGTTGGTTAGTACAATATCAAGGCACCTTGGTATTAATTTCTCACGACCGTGATTTTCTCGATCCGATTGTGACGAAAATCCTCCATATCGAAAATCAGAAGCTCAACGAATACACGGGCGATTATTCTTCTTTTGAAGTGCAACGAGCCACTAAACTGGCACAACAAACGGCGATGTATCGTCAGCAACAACAAAAAATTTCCCATTTACAAAAATATATTGATCGCTTTAAAGCCAAAGCCACTAAAGCTAAACAGGCGCAAAGCCGTATGAAAGCATTAGAAAGAATGGAGCTGATTGCGCCTGCTTATGTGGATAATCCTTTTACCTTTGAATTTCGTCCACCGCAATCCTTGCCGAATCCTTTGGTGATGATTGAGCAAGCGAGTGCGGGTTATGGCAGCGGCGAAAGTGCGGTAGAAATTTTAAGTAAAATTAAACTGAATTTAGTGCCAGGTTCGCGCATCGGTTTGCTCGGGAAAAATGGTGCAGGTAAATCAACTTTAATTAAATTATTAGCGGGAGAACTGACCGCACTTTCAGGCACAGTGCAGTTGGCAAAAGGCGTACAGCTTGGCTATTTTGCCCAGCATCAATTAGATACTTTACGCGCAGATGAATCAGCCCTGTGGCATATGCAAAAACTCGCACCAGAACAAACGGAGCAACAGGTACGGGATTATCTTGGGAGTTTTGCATTCCATGGCGACAAAGTTAATCAAGCAGTGAAAGCCTTTTCCGGTGGGGAAAAAGCTCGTTTGGTACTTGCGCTAATTGTTTGGCAACGTCCAAACTTATTACTGCTCGATGAACCAACTAACCATTTGGATTTGGATATGCGTCAGGCATTGACCGAAGCGCTGGTGGATTACGAAGGTTCTTTGGTGGTGGTGTCTCACGATCGTCATTTATTACGCAATACCGTGGAAGAATTTTATTTGGTTCACGATAAAAAAGTGGAAGAATTTAAAGGCGATTTAGAAGACTACCAAAAATGGTTGAGTGAACAAAATAGCACATCTGAAAATAAAGTCTCAGAAAAAGTGGGCGATAATGAACATTCGGTTCAAAATCGTAAGGAACAAAAACGCCGTGAAGCAGAGTTACGCCAACAAACTGCACCATTACGTAAAAAAATTACGCAATTAGAAGAAAAAATGAATAAATTTTCTTCTGAGCTTGCGAACATAGAAAATCAACTGGCAGATGCTGAATTATATAATGCGGAAAATAAAGAAAAATTGACCGCACTTTTGGCACAGCAAGTGGATGTGAAGAAAGCATTAGATGATGTCGAAACGGAATGGATGACTGCACAGGAAGAATTGGAAGAAATGCTTCAAGCATAAGGATAGATTATGAATCAAAGCCTTTTTCATCATAGCAAACAACAGGAATATTGCCCTCAATGTGGTGCGCTTTTGCAAATTAAACAAGGCAAAAAAGGGCTGTTTTTAGGTTGCTCTGCTTATCCTGAATGTGATTATTTGCGTCCTTTGCAACGATCGGAGCATAAAGTATTAAAAACACTTGATGAAATTTGCCCGAAGTGCAGTAATTTATTGCAGTTGAAACAAGGCAGTTTTGGGATGTTTATTGGTTGTAGCCATTATCCTGAATGCGATTTTGTGGTGCGGGAAGAATCTGAATCTGAGGAAAAAATTGCTTGTCCTGAATGTAAAACGGGGCATTTGATTTCTCGTCGAGGTCGCCAAGGAAAAATTTTTTACGGCTGTGATAATTTCCCTAAATGTAAATTTTCTTTGCCTACCAAGCCTTATGCCGTGCCTTGCCCAACCTGCCATTTCCCACTTTCCTTGTTAAAAGGCGAAGATGGGGAAAAACAAATTTTCCAGTGTGCAAATAAAACTTGCCGTCATATTTTTGAGCAATAAAAGTAAAAGAGTGAAATGAATAGAGAACAAATCGCCGAGGCCCTTCGACAAAATCAAGTGGTCGCTTATCCCACTGAAGCTGTATTTGGCTTGGGATGTAATCCCCAAAGCGAAAGTGCAGTAAAAAAATTACTTGATTTAAAGCAACGTCCAGTGGAAAAAGGGTTGATTTTAGTGGCTCCTAGCTTGGATTTTTTCCGTCCTTTTGTCGATTTTGAGCAGATTAACGATGAACAGCTTTCTCGCCTGCAAGGTAAATATGAACGTCCAACGACTTGGATTGTGCCAGCTAAATCCACCACCCCGCATTGTCTCACAGGCACATTTGATAGCATCGCGGTACGTTTGTGCGAACACCCTTCCGTAAAAGCCTTATGTGAACTCACAGGGTTTGCATTAACTTCGACTAGCGCTAATCTGACTGGTGAACCCCCTTGCCGCATCGCTGATGAAGTGCGGTCAAAATTTGGTGCAGATTTTCCTGTATTGGATGAACTTGTGGGAGATGCGCGTAATCCATCCGAAATTCGAGACTTGCGCACAAATCAACTTTTTAGACAGGGATAATTTATGGATCTTTATGCCGTGTGGGGCAATCCGATTGCGCAAAGTAAATCGCCATTAATTCAAAGTCAGTTAGCAGCGCAAACGCATCAAACAATGGAATACATCACCAAATTAGGCGATCTTGATGCTTTTGAACAACAGCTTTTGGCATTTTTTGAGGATGGTGCGAAAGGTTGCAATATTACTTCGCCCTTTAAAGAACGAGCTTATCAGCTGGCAGACGAATATAGCCAACGAGCAAAACTGGCGGAAGCCTGTAATACGCTAAAAAAACTCGATGATGGAAAACTTTATGCGGATAACACCGATGGGATCGGTTTGGTGACAGATTTACAACGTTTAAATTGGCTTCACCCAAATCAGCGCGTATTAATCTCGGGGGCGGGCGGAGCAACAAAAGGCGTATTATTGCCACTTTTACAAGCTCAACAAAATATTGTCCTTGCCAACCGCACTTTTTCGAAAGCCAAAGAATTAGCTGAAAGATTTCAGCCTTACGGCAATATTCAAGCTGCCTCAATGGATTCTATTCCGCTACAAACTTATGATGTAGTGATTAATGCAACTTCAGCTGGATTAAGTGGTGGAACAGCTCCAGTTGATACTGAAATTTTAGAATTGGGTTCAGCTTTTTACGATATGCAATATGCGAAAGGCACAGACACGCCATTTATCGCATTATGTAAAAGTTTAGGTTTAACCAATGTTAGCGATGGCTTTGGAATGTTGGTCGCGCAAGCAGCACATTCTTTCCATTTGTGGCGAGGCGTAATGCCAGATTTTGTCGCGGTTTATGAGCAGCTTAAAAAGGCGATGTTATGATTATTCGATGCCCTTGGGTTGGCGAACAACCTATTTATATTGATTATCATGACAAGGAATGGGGAAAGCCTGAATTCGACAGCCAAAAGCTATTTGAAAAAATTTGTTTGGAAGGGCAGCAAGCGGGGCTTTCGTGGATTACGGTTTTGAAAAAACGTGAATCTTACCGTGTAGCTTTTCATCAATTTGATCCGAAAAAAATCGCTAAAATGACCGCACTTGATATTGATGCTTGCATGCAAAATACAGGATTAATTCGCCATCGAGCCAAGTTAGAAGCCATTGTCAAAAATGCGAAAGCTTATTTAGAGATGGAAAAGTGCGGTGAAAATTTCAGTGATTTTATTTGGTCATTTGTCAATCATAAACCGATTGTGAATGATGTGCCTGATTTGCGTACTGTACCAGCTAAAACAGAAGCATCTAAAGCACTTTCTAAAGCCTTAAAAAAACGTGGTTTCGTCTTTGTTGGCGAAACCACGTGTTATGCGTTTATGCAGTCTATTGGATTGGTGGACGATCATTTAAATGATTGTCCTTGCAAAACTCGCTAGTGTTTATGTTGATCTCGCTCCCATAAATCGGCGTATTTTACAAAAGTTGAATGCGCTGATAACACCGCTAATAAAAATCCTTGTTTGCCATCTAAAAAACCCGCTTTTAACAAATACATCTTCACAAAACAACCGATCGCGTGGGTAATTCCTTGCCAAAGTGTGGCTTTTTTTCCTTTAGCTTGGCGTTGGTCTGCCCATGCTTTTGCATAACTTGCGGATTTCACTAGATAATGATGGATGCTTTTATAAGTGAAATGCTCTAAATCCCCTGTTAATTTTTCTACTTTTGTGCCAGCTGGAAATTCCACTTTTTCATGTACAAGTGAGTCGTTATATTGCGCATAGTTTGTGCGATAGAGGCGAACCACATAATCGGGATACCAGCCTGAATGGCGAATTTCACGTCCAAATACTTCACTGACTCGTGGAATTTCATAAACGGTATTTTCTCGATTATTTTTGACCGCACTTAAAATAGCCTGTTGTAGCTTGGGGGTAACGCGTTCGTCTGCATCTAACCAGAGTACATAATCACTGGTTACATATTGTTGGGCCAATTGGCGTTGTTTTCCAAACCCTTGCCAGTCTCTATTTTCATAGAATTTCGCCCCATAACTAAGCGCAATTTCTTTAGTGTTATCTGTGCTGCCAGAATCTAGAATAATAATTTCATCCACCCAATCTTTTACAGTGTCTAAGCAATTGGCGAGGTCTTGTGCTTCATTTTTTACAATCATTGCAACGCTAATTGTAGGCATATTTTCAATCCTTTTTTTGCTATACTAGCCGAAATTTTTTCAAGTATAACCGAATTTCATTTATGTGGCGTTTTTTTTATACCAGCTTGCTTTTAATTTGCCAGCCGTTGATATTGTGTTTTATTGGCTTGCTCAGTGTTAAATCTCCACGTTATCGTCAGCGTTTGGCTGAACGTTATGGTTTTTATGGCAATGCGTCTTGCCCACCACCACAAGGGATCTTTATCCACGCAGCCTCCGTAGGAGAAGTGATTGCTGCGATACCGCTGGTTCGCCAATTACAACAAGATTATCCGCATTTATCCATTACTTTTACAACTTTTACTCCCACAGGTTCAGAACGCGTAAAAGCCACTTTTGGAAACAGCGTTTTTCATTATTATCTCCCCTTTGATTTGCCTTTTTCGATCCATCGTTTTATTAATTTTGTACAACCTAAATTATGTATCGTGATGGAAACAGAACTTTGGCCTAATCTCATTCATCAATTATTTTTACGCAATATCCCATTTGTCATCGCTAATGCTCGTTTATCTGCGCGTTCTGCACATCGTTACGGAAAAATAAAAGCGCGCTTACAAACAATGTGGTCGCAAATTAGCTTGATTGCAGCACAAGATCATATTAGCGGAAAACGCTATGCCACTTTGGGCTATCCAAAGGAAAAATTGAATATCACGGGCAATATTAAATATGATCTCTCGATCACTGATGAATTACGTGAAAAGATTGATGATTTACGATCTCTTTGGGTAAAAAATCGTCCAATTTGGATTGCAGCCAGTACGCATAACGGAGAAGATGAAATCATTTTAAAATCTTACCGCACTTTGTTAGCAAAATACCCAAATTTATTGTTATTGCTCGTTCCTCGCCATCCAGAGCGTTTTAATATGGTGGCTGATTTACTCAAAAAGGAAAAATTCCAATTTATTCGCCGTTCTACAAATGAATTACCAAATGAAAATACCCAAGTGATTTTGGGCGACAGTATGGGCGAGCTTATGTTGATGTATGGCATTTCCGATATTGCTTTTGTGGGGGGAAGCCTTGTGAAACACGGGGGACACAATCCACTGGAACCTCTTGCGTTTAAAATGCCAGTGATTACTGGCAAGCATACTTTTAATTTCCCTGAGATATTTAGAATGTTGGTGGAAGTGCAAGGTGTGTTGGAAGTTAATTCAACCGCAGATGCTTTGGAACGTGCGGTAGAAGCCTTATTAAATTCAAAAGAGGCTAGCGAACGTTTAGGCAATGCTGGCTATGAAGTGCTGATGGAAAACCGTGGGGCATTACAGCGTTTGTTAGATTTATTAAAACCTTATTTGGAGCGTAATGTATGACGAGCGTGATTTATCCTGGCACTTTTGACCCGATTACAAACGGTCATTTAGACATTATTGAAAGAAGTGCGGTAATTTTTCCTCGTGTTTTAGTGGCGGTGGCAAATAGTCCAAGCAAAAAAACGCTATTTTCTTTGGAGGAACGCGTAGAACTTGTTCGTCAATCTGTTGCACATTTATCCAATGTGGAAGTGTTTGGTTTCTCTGATTTATTGGCAAATGTGATTAAACAGCACAATATTTCTGCCATTATTCGCGGCGTACGCACAACAACAGATTTTGAATATGAACTTCAATTGGCTGCTCTTAATCGTTTACTCACAAAAGGCGTAGAGAGCTTGTTTTTCCCACCAGCAGAAAAATGGGCGTTTGTTTCTTCCACCATTGTGCGTGAAATTTATTTACATGGCGGAGATGTGGCGGAGTTAGTTCCTGTGCCCGTGTTTAATGCGTTAAAAGCTCGATGATAAAAATCTTTGTTTTTTTAACCGCACTTATCGCTTTATCTGGTTGTGGTTCTGTGGTCAAACTTATCGATCCAACAGAAAAATATACCGCCTATGCAGGGGCTGCTTATGATCTTGAAATGGCGCAAGAATGGGGATTGCCAATCTTAGATTTGCCTCTCTCATTTTTATTAGACACCGTATTACTGCCCTATGCGTGGGCTCAATAATTCTTATGAAACTCAATCCTCAACAACAACAAGCCGTTGAATATGTAACAGGCCCTTGTCTTGTGCTTGCTGGCGCAGGCTCTGGCAAAACTCGCGTAATCATTAATAAAATAGCCCATTTAATTGAAAAGTGCGGGTATTCTCCGAAACAAATTGCCGCTGTTACTTTTACGAATAAAGCCGCACGCGAGATGAAAGAGCGTGTGGCACATTCCATTGGCAAAGAACAATCCAAAGGCTTGCTCGTTTCCACTTTTCATACGCTCGGTTTTGACATTATTAAGCGTGAATATAAAGCGTTGGGCTTTAAATCAAATATGACCTTGTTTGATGAACATGATCAATTTGCGTTGTTAAAAGAGCTAACCTCTGATGTGTTAAAAGAAGATAAGGATTTATTGCGTGAGTTAATTTCCGTGATTTCTAACTGGAAGAATGATTTGATTTCGCCAAAACAGGCATTTGCGTTGGCGCGTGATGCAAAATATCAAACTTTTGCAAAATGTTATGAGCGTTACGCCACACAAATTCGAGCTTACAATGCTCTTGATTTTGATGATTTAATTATGTTGCCGACATTGTTGTTCAAGCAAAATGAAGAAGTGCGGGCAAAATGGCAGGCAAAAATTCGTTATTTGTTGGTGGATGAATATCAAGATACCAACACCAGCCAATATGAACTGATTAAACTTTTAGTGGGGGATCGTGCCTGTTTCACTGTGGTGGGCGATGATGACCAATCTATTTATTCGTGGCGTGGCGCACGACCAGAAAATATGGTGCGTTTACGCGATGATTTTCCTCGTTTGAACGTGATTAAGCTAGAGCAAAATTATCGTTCAACCCAACGCATTCTGCATTGTGCCAATATCTTGATTGATAACAATGACCACGTGTTTGATAAGAAACTCTTTTCAACCATTGGCGAAGGGGAAAAATTGCTTATTATCGAAGCAAAAAATGAAGAACACGAAGCAGAACGGATTGTCGCTGAGTTGATCGCCCATCGTTTTAGCCGTAAAACCAAATATAAAGATTATGCGATTTTATATCGAGGCAATCATCAATCCCGATTACTCGAAAAAGTACTGATGCAAAACCGTATTCCTTACAAAATTTCGGGCGGTACTTCTTTTTTCTCTCGTGCAGAAATCAAAGATATGATGGCGTATTTACGCTTGGTGGTGAATCAAGATGATGACGCCGCATTTTTACGTATTGTGAATACCCCGAAACGTGAAATTGGCACCGCAACTTTACAAAAACTTGGGGAGTTGGCTCAAGAAAAACACATCAGTTTGTTTGATGCTATTTTTGAGTTTGAACTTATTCAACGCATCACGCCAAAAGCCTATGATTCATTACAAAAATTTGGCCGTTGGATTGTCGAACTTAATGATGAAATTCAACGTTCTGAACCTGAACGTGCGGTACGTTCAATGTTATCCGCAATTCATTATGAAGAATATTTGTACGAATATGCAACAAGCCCTAAAGCGGCAGAAATGCAAAGTAAGAATGTCGCCACGCTATTTGATTGGGTTGCGGATATGTTAAAAGGCAATGAAACCAATGAACCGATGAACCTTAATCAAGTAGTAACCCGCCTAACATTACGGGATATGTTGGAGCGAGGCGAAGACGATGATGAGAGCGATCAAGTTCAACTGATGACATTGCACGCATCTAAAGGATTGGAATTTCCTTATGTTTATTTGATCGGTATGGAAGAGGGTATTTTGCCCCACCAAACTAGCATTGATGAAGACAACGTGGAAGAAGAACGCCGCTTGGCTTATGTTGGCATCACAAGAGCACAAAAAGAACTCACTTTTTCTTTGTGTCGAGAACGCCGTCAATATGGAGAATTAATTCGTCCAGAACCAAGCCGATTTTTAGCTGAATTACCCAATGACGATGTGCTGTGGGAACGTGATAAACCAAAACTAACCACCGAGCAAAAACAAGAAAAAACACAAAACCAACTTGATAGATTGAGGGCGATTTTGAAAGGAGGCTAGAAAATCTAGCTTTGAATTACAAAATAAGAAATAAAAAGTGCGGTTAGATTTTCAGGTGTTTTTGCAAATTGACAGCACTTTAGAACAAAAGACTGCTTGAAAAACCCCACCTTTCATTTTAAAAAAGTGTATTAATTCACTATTTTTCGTTTGAAAAAATGTGAATTTACTACACTATATTGTTAGAAAAATGTATAATTGCTCGACATCCCTTGTTTTAGAGAGGCATTATGCAGCGTAAAATCATACAATCCTTAGAAAAGTGGAAGCACAAAACAAACCGAAAACCATTAATTATTCAAGGAGCAAGACAGGTAGGAAAAACCTGGGCGATGAAACACTTTGGCGAGCAATCATTTGAAAAAGTGGCGTATATCAACTTTGATAATAACCCTCGCATGAAAACGCTATTTTCTGGCGACTATGATATTGATCGCTTGATACTTGGTTTGAAAATTGAAAGCGGTGTCGATATTCAAGCAGAAAACACTCTGATTATTTTTGATGAAGTACAAGAAGTCCCACAAGCATTATCTTCACTCAAACATTTTTACGAAAATGCACCTCAATTTTATATTGTTGCGGCAGGCTCATTGCTTGGGGTATCACTACATCATCAAGTCTCTTTTCCTGTTGGCAAAGTGGACTTTCTACCACTTTATCCTATGGATTTTCATGAATTTTTAACCGCACTTGGCAAACAAGATTTGGTGAAATTGCTTGAGCTAAAAGACTGGTCGCTAATTTCTGCCATGAAAACCACCTATATTGATTTACTCCGTTTATATTATTTTGTCGGTGGTATGCCTGAAGCGGTAAAAGTATTTATCGAAACACAAAATGTCGATGAAGTGCGTCAAGTACAACGTAATTTATTGATGGCGTATGAACAGGACTTTTCCAAACATATTCACGATGGGCAAGCTGTGCAAAAAGTGCGGTCAATTTGGACTTCCATTCCTGAACAGCTTGCCAAAGAAAATAAAAAATTTATCTATGCTCAGCTACAAAAAGGGGCGAGAAGCAAAGACTATGAAATTGCTCTGCAATGGCTAAAAGACAGCGGCTTAGTACATAGCGTACCTCGAGTGAAAAAGCCACATTTGCCGCTTTCCGCTTATCAAGATAACGCCTTTAAATTGTATGGCTTAGATGTGGGGCTGCTTGCCGCGCAAAGCAATTTAGATGCCAGCGTACTGCTAGAAGGTAGCCGTATTTTTACCGAATTTAAAGGTGCTTTAACCGAACAATATGTTTTGCAACAATTGATTGCCACTCAAGAAAATCCCGTTTTTTATTGGGCAACTGAAAAAGGCACTGCAGAGGTTGATTTTGTTGTACAACGTAAGCAAGCTGTGATTCCGATTGAAGTCAAAGCAGAAGAAAATTTAAAAGCGAAAAGTTTGAAAGTATATGTAGAACAATTTCAGCCTGAGCAAGCCATTCGATTTTCCATGGCGGATTATCGGGAACAGGATTGGCTGGTAAATGTGCCGTTGTATGCTTTTTAATATGTTAATTAATAAGGAACTAAATTATGGAATTTCCATTATCTATTACAGCTAATATCAATAGCCACGAAGGTCATTTCTCTAGAAAAATTGAATTAAGATCACCATTAACATTTATTGTTGGTCCGAATGGTTCGGGAAAAACTCATTTATTAAAAGGGTTAAAAGAAAGTTTTAATATTCCCGCGGATAAAAAAGTTCGTTTTATTTCTGCTGGGCGTTTAGGTCCTTTGGAACAATATCGTTCCAATTATGATCAATATCATCGCCCTAATGCGGCAGATAACGCCACACATGGTGATAAATCTTATTCTGAATATCGCCATAAAATAGAAACTATTAATGGAGATTTTCATACACTGTCAGCTCGCACTGATATTTTAATTAAGGTCAGAGAACGTTTACAAAAATTGTTTAAACGAAATATTAAAATTGATTGGGATGCTGGAAATTTAAAAGTATCATTTGCTAGGCTAGATAACGGTAATTCATATTACTCCTCTGGGCGTGAAGCATCCGGTTTATTGCATCTGGTTGGAATTTTATCTGCACTATACGATAATGAAGTCGAGGTTTTACTTATTGATGAGCCTGAAGTTTCATTACACCCACAATTACAAGCCTTTCTACTTAAAGAAATTACACGAGTTGCAGGAATTCCTAAGCAGAATGACTATAAAAAAATAATTGTGATGGCAACACACTCAACGGAAATGATCAAGATTTCTAAAACAGATGATTTGTTATCTTTTATTTTTTGTAATGATTTAAAAGAAAATCCTATTCAAATTCCTAAAGATGCAGGAGAGTTACAAAATAAGCAAGTAAAAGGTCTTGTTGCTCGATTGGGGCAAGAACACAAATTAGCCTTATTTTCTAGAACACCACTTTTAGTTGAAGGCCCATCTGACGTCATTATCTGCAATACACTTTCAGATAAATTATATTTAAATCTTGAAGCAGCAGGTTCACAGATATTGCCGATTAATGGAAAAGAAGCTATGCCTGAAACAGTTAAATTATTTAGACTAATGGGTAAAACGCCAACAGTTTTAGTTGATTCAGATGCTTTTGCAGATAGTTTGGATCTAGTTCGTGCGTATTTTCATGATGATCAAATGCGGAAAGATGCAGATAGATTGGTTAGTGAAATAGGTCATTCAGGTATTTTAGATTTTGCAAAGAATATTTATGACGACTTCTGTTCTTTAGTTCAAAATAACTGGGATAGTATTGCTAACATAGCTCAGAAACATTCATATTTTACCTTATCAGAAAATGAATTATTAAATAAAAAACGCTTAGCTTTATGTACAGTATTCAATGAGCAAAATTTGAATGATGATTGGAATAATATAAAAAATAGACTCTGTGTATTATTTGATATTTTTGAAAAAACAGGATTGTTTATTTTGAGAAAAGGAGCTCTTGAATCCTATTATCATGATAATAATGCAATTACAGATAAAGTTGAGGATGCAGTTACTGAAAGTGAATATATTTTATCTTCATCAGAAGAGCTTGAAAGCAGATATCAAGACATTATAAAGTGCTTGAAATATGCTTCAAATAGTGAACCCATTGATGAATCAAGAGCGATTCGAGATGAATTTTTATCCTTTATTTCACCAATTCATGCCCATTATGCTGAAGGGGCAAAAAATTTGAATGCATTAGGTAGACCATCATCAATATTTCATCATCGAATTAATGATGAAGGGAAACTAGAAGTATCCATAACTAGTAAAGTGCTAGATGTAAAAGGTTTTCCTATTATCTTGAATAAAGATGATGATGTACGAAAAGTTATTAATAATAAGTTAGGAATTGAATAAATTGAATGGTTCTTAAACACTAACATTTTCTTTAATAGGAAGTTTTAGACGGATTAAGACTTTAAGCGGTCAGATTTTGAAGATAATTTACAAAAATACCTAAAAAACTGACCGCACTTTTTCCTAAAAAGCCGTCTAAAATTTCAGACGGTTTTTACTTTTAACGCATCCACAATCAGCTTAAACACATTCGAATGCCCGCGGCGACTGGGGTAATAGAGGTAAAGCGGTTCGTAAGTCATGGCATACTCAGGCAACAGCTCGACCAACTGCCCAGAATGGAGCACTAAAAAACCGTCTTCTAAAAATCCCCTTTGACATTTCCTATCGTTCCCTTTAAATGTGTTCAAGTTTTTAAACATATAAACAAAAGAAACTGAATATGCCACAACAAACCATGGATTTAATGCGCGAGTGCATCCCCATCTTTACCGTGTTGAGTGATGAAAACCGCCATCAAATCCTGCGCGTGCTGTGGGAACACGGCAAGATGAATGTGAATGAGCTGACCGAGCATCTACATCTGTCGCGCCCTGCGGTGTCGCATCATTTGAAAATCATGCTGCAAGCTGGAGCGGTGGCAGTGGAGCAAGTCGACAAAGAGCGGTTTTACAGTATTGCTATGGCGGATGCGGTGGCGAGGTTGAAACAGCTTGCCGATTTGATGGCTCAAAATTGCCAGCTTTTAAAATAGGGTTATCCGTTAACCCTTTATTTTTACCCATATACGTTTACATTTTTAAACTTATCAACTTAAAGGAACGATTATGTTATTCACTCCATTCACTTTTCCAAACGGCAAAACCGCCAAAAACCGTATCTTCAAATCCGCCATGGAAGAACAACTTGCCCAACACGACCAGCCGTCTGAAAAACTTATCCGCCTCTACGACACTTGGGCAAAAGGCGGTGCGGGCGTTTTGGTTACGGGCAATGTGATGGTGGCTGAAAGCGGCAAAGGTTCGATAAAAGATGTGGTGATTTCAGACGACCGCAGTCTTGAAATGCTGAAAAAATGGGCGAAAGCCGGCATGCAAAACGACACACTGCTCATCATGCAAATCAACCATGCGGGCAAACAGGCGCCTGCGGTGGTCAATAAAACGCCGCTTGCGCCGAGCGCCGTACCGTTGGTGGGCATGGACGGCTTTATCAATCCGCCGCGTGAATTGAGTGCCAATGAAATCAACGGGCTGATTCAGCTATTTGTGCAAACCTCGGAAATTGCCGAACAGGCAGGTTTTTCAGGCGTACAAATTCACGCCGCGCACGGCTATCTCATCAGTCAATTCCTCTCGCCGCACCACAACCGCCGTCAAGACCAATGGGGCGGCAGTTTGGAAAACCGTATGCGCTTCCTTTTGGAAACCTATACCGCCATCCGCGCCGCTGTGGGCAAAGATTTCTTGGTAGGCGTAAAACTCAATTCGGCGGACTTCCAAAAAGGCGGTTTTGACGAAAGCGAATCGGTGCGGGTGGTACAAAAACTGTCGGAAATGGGCATTGATTTTATTGAAGTTTCCGGCGGCAACTACGAAAGCCCGCAAATGCTCGCCGCCAAAGACAGCACCCGCAAACGCGAAGCCTTCTTCATCGATTACGCCGAAAAAGCCCGTGCAGTCAGCCAAGCCCCGCTGATTATCACCGGCGGCTTCCGTTCGCAAAGTGCAATGGAAGATGCCTTATCCAGCGGCCATTTGGATTTGGTCGGCGTTGCTCGCCCGTTTGCTTTGGTGCCCGATTTGGCGAACAAAATGCAAAACGGCACCTACCAAACCGTGCAAACCGACCGCATTAAAACAGGCGTAGCGTTTGTTGATAAAAAAGCAGGCGCGATGCTGGAAATGAACTGGTATATGACGCAAATGGATTTGATCGGACAAGGCAAACAGCCTGATTCTAAATTGTCGGCGTGGAAAGTATTGCTGAAAACTTTGTGGGAGAACGGTAAAGCGGGGTTGAGTACCGGCAGGGCTTGATAGCCAATGTAAGGTGGGCGTAAGCCCACGCGTATTATTAATAATATTCTTTTTTCGTGGGCTTACGCCCACCCTACGGGCTGTAGTCTTCCTTATAGTCTGGAAATAACGTGGCAGACAAATATACTTTTAAAAATTAACGTAAAAAGGCATAATAGCAACCACATTTTTTATAATTATTTGTTTTAGGAGCAAAAAGATGAATATTTTATTATTAGACGGCGGTAAGGCATTTGGTCATTCTAACGGCGAGTTGAACCACACGCTTCACAAAAAAGCGAAAGAAGTTTTGACCGCACTTGGACACAACGTCAAAGAAACTGTGATCGATGCTGGCTATGATGTTGAAGCAGAAATCGAAAAATTTTTGTGGATGGATGCTGTGATTTGGCAAATGCCGAGCTGGTGGATGCACGAGCCTTGGACAGTAAAAAAATACATAGACGAAGTATTAACCAGCGGACACGGCAAGTTGTATCACAGCGATGGCAGACACAGCGTCAATCCAACTGAAGGCTATGGTACAGGCGGTTTGTTGCAAGGCAAAAAACACATGCTTTCACTGACTTGGAATGCACCGATTGAAGCCTTTACCCGCGAAGGCGATTTCTTTGAAGGCAAAGGTGTGGATGCTGTGTATATGCCTTTCCACAAACTCAACGAGTTCATCGGCTTGACCCGTCTGCCGACATTCTTATGTAACGATGTGGTTAAAAATCCACAAGTAGAACAATACTTAGCGGACTACCAAGCACACTTGGAAAAAGTGTTTGGATAATTGAGAAATATTCGTTTAGAAGGTGAGCATTTTGGCTCACCTTTTTTATTTCAAACGCTTATCAAACTTTTTGATAGGGAGAGGAATAGACTGAGTTTAGATCAAACAAGCGGTTTAATTTTGAATTGAATTTGCAAAAACATCTAAAAATCTGACCGCACTTTAAAATAAAAAGATCTAAAAATCCTCTATTTGAAACTGCTTACGCCAGTGATTTGGTGAAATCTTATGTTTCTTCAAGAAGTGCTGACGCAAGGCGGTATCGCTATGAAATCCACTTTGTTCTGCAATATCAGTAATAGATAAATCTGTGCTTTCCAAAAGCTCTCTTGCTCGCTGTAGCCTTGCTTCAATTAACCATTGATTTAATGACATTCCGGTTGCTTTGCGAAAATGTCGGGTGAAAGTGCTACGGCTCATTGACAAACGTTCGGCAAGACTATCAGTCGAATGAAGTGCGGTCAGATTTTCATTTAAATAAGCAAGCAACGCATTGATATTATGATTAGGTGTGGAACGAGAAATAGGGCGTTCGATAAATTGTGCCTGTCCGCCTTCACGATGAGGGGGGATAACCAGTATTCGGGCAATATGATTGGCAATTTTCACACCATATAATTTACGGACAATAGAAAGGCAACAATCCATGGAAGCTGCCGTTCCTGCAGAGGTAATCAGTCGATCTTGTTCCAAGTAAATAGGATTTAAATCCCATTTCACCTGCGGAAAGCGACGAGTAAAATCACTATCTCCTAGCCAATGTGTGGTTGCTTTTTTGCCGTTAAGTAGGCCACTGCACGCCAACACATAGGCGCCATAACATAAACCCACCACTGTCGCACCACGTTGATACGCTTGCCGTAATGCTGTTAATAAAGCCTCACTCGGCATCACTTGAGTATCATGCCATCCAGTCATCACAACAATATCGGCATTCTCTAACCATTCTAAACCACCATCTAAATGTATGTGAAATAGCGAGTTTGTCAGGTTGTCCGAATCGCTAACGATTTTACAGTCAAATAACGGCTTGCCGTTTAAATCCGACATAGAAAAAACGGAATATGCCATCGCAAAATGAATGGGCATCATTTGTTCATACACAATTAAAGCTACTGTGGGTGTATTCATTTTATTCTCCTATTTGATATGAGCATAACATAGAAATGACCCGATTATTACGTTTATTGATTTTTTATCTATTTTTGCGCAAATTTGTTCTCACTATAATATGTTTATTCATTCAATAACGTATATAGAAAAGGAAAAACAATGAACTTAAAAACCTTAATTAGCACTACAGCATTGGCTATTAGCACAAATACTTTCGCTGTAGATCTTGCCTCTAAAAACACTGATAGCTACCAACATATCCGCAATGCCACGGGTCGCCTGAACTATGCAGGGAAAACTTTTTTAATTGACCCGATGCTTGCTGAAAAAAGGACGTTATGCAGGCTTTGAAGGAACATTAAATAGCCATTTGCGTAATCCACTTGTGGAATTGCCGATGAAAGCAGAAGATACTTTCAAAGATGTTGATGCCATTATTTTGACTCATACACATGAAGATCATTGGGATGAGGTCGCACAAAAAATTTTACCTAAATCCATCAAAATTTTTGTGCAACATGAACGGGATGGTGACCTACTCAAAGCGCAAGGTTTTACTAATATAACCAGTTTATCGTTGGAAAAATCGGTGGAGTTTGAAGGTATTATTTTAAATAAAACCGGTGGTTCTCACGGTACAACAGAAATGTACGCTGTGCCACAATTGGCTGAGATTTTAGATGAGGCGATGGGAGTAACATTCCAAGCGAAAGGTCATCCAACGGTGTACTTGGTTGGTGACACAGTTTGGACTGCCGAAGTAAACAAAGCCATTAATCGTTATAAACCTGATGTAATGATTATGAACACAGGTGATGCGCGTACCTTAGCTTTTCCGAATGACGGTATTATTATGGGGTTACAAGATGTTGCTCATGCTCGCCAAATGCTACCGAATACAAAACTTATCACGGTGCACATGGATGCGGTAAACCATATGTCTGTGTACCGTAAGGATTTACGCCAATTTGTCCAAGCAAACAAGCTTGAAAATATAGCAATTCCAGAAGATGGTGAAACAGTGAAGTTTTAAAAACAAGCGGTCAAGTTTTGATGGAGATTTGCAAAACACCTAAAAATTTGACCGCACTTTGTTATAAAAAAGCCGTCTGAAATTTCAGATGGCTTTTATTTCGAAATTAATTATTATGTTAATTTTTATTACAAATCAAACGATTGAATAACATTCACATGTAAGCGTACATCGACATTGCCACGAGTAGCGTTAGAGTAAGGGCAAACTTCATGAGCACGAGTAATCAATTTGCGCGCCTCATCTTCAGTCAAACCTGCTACGGTAATCGTGATATCTAAATCTAAGCCAAATGCACCATCGGCTTTTTGACCGATACCTACACCGACAGTAGTGGAAGATTTCGTCGGTTTCAAGCCGAGTGTCGGTGCTACATGGTTCATCGCGCTATCAAAGCAGGCGCGTAACCCATAGCGAAAAGCTGCTCGGGGTTTGTACCGTGCTTACCGCTTTCGTTTTGGAATGAAACCAAATTAAAGCCAATTGAACCGTCGTCTACTTGGGTACGACCATCACGTCCGCCGGTTGCTGTTGCTGATGTTTTGTAGAAAATTTTCATAATGTTTTCCTCATTTAATGTTAGTTAATATGTTTTGGCGTACCGCCGTTGAAAGTGAGTTCATTATATTGAACGGCAATATGAAGTGTTATATGATTTATCCAAATTACTTGCCTATTTCTACAAAATTATGTTTTCAACTGAAACGATAGAACGCTTATTAAAAGTTATTCCACATAACGAACTCTATTCATCACCGATTAAAGGCTTATTTCTTCGCCATTCAGATCAACCATTTTGTTACGAAGGTATTATTCAAGAGCCGAGCATTTGCATCGTGTTAAGCGGAGAACGTGAAGTGCAGCTAGGCGAACAATGCTACCGATTTGATAATCAACATTCGGGCCGAGCGGCTGTGGCAAGACGACGGTTTTGCGTTTGATTGCGGGCTTGGAAACGCCGAAATCGGGCACGATACGCAATACTTTCCGCAAAACGGGTTTTCTGTTTCAGGAAAACCGCCTGCCGGAAAACTTGACCGCGATGCAGAATATCGCTATTTTTATGGACAAACCCGATGAAGGCGAAATCATCGCGCTGGCGGCGAAAGTCGGGCTGACTGCGGGCGATTTGAACAAATATCCGACCGAATTGTCCGGCGGCATGGCGAAACGGGTAGCATTTTTGCGCCTGCTGCTGTGCGGCTGCGACCTTGCCTTGCTGGACGAGCCGTTCGTCGGTTTGGACCGCGATTTGCGCGATATTTTGGTCGCCATGCTGGTGGAAAAAATCGAGCGGCAGGGCATGGCGTGTATGCTGGTAACGCACGACCGCTTCGAAGCCGCATGCCTGAGCCATGAAATAATGCTGCTTTCCACTAAGGGCATGAACGTGCAAAACGTGATTACCCTGCCTACGCCGCTGTCCGAACGCGATTCGGCTTTTGAAGAAGCCGTGGTGGCAAGAGAGTTTCAGGGGATTCATTATTATGAGTGATAGGAATTTAAATTTCTGACAAACCTTGCGGTTCGTTGCCCTCTCCCTAGCCCTCTCCCACGGGGAAAGGGGATCAGGTTTCTCAAAATCAGAGAACCGTAGAATTGGGAATCAGATGTCAGGTAAACCTGAAAATGTTCAGGCTCGACAGCCCAATTCCCTCTCCCCGTGGGAGAGGGCTAGGGAGAGGGTAAGCAAGCCGCAGGTTTGCCTCTTTAGCGAAAGATACGAATCTGTTATCCGAACGCGATTCGGTTTTTGAAAAAGCCGTGGTGCCAAGGGGGCAGGGGATTCATTATGAGGTGCTTTATGTTTTCGACTGTGATTACTGCTGCTGTTTTATATATTGCTACAGCAGTAGATTTGTTGGTAATACTATTAATATTTTTTGCTAGAGCAAATACTAGAAAAGAATATCGAGATATTTATATCGGACAATATTTAGGTTCTGTAATTTTAATATTAGTTAGTTTATTTCTAGCTTTTGTTTTGAATTATGTTCCGGAAAAATGGGTGTTGGGTTTATTAGGTTTAATACCGATTTACTTAGGTATTAAAGTTGCTATTTACGACGATTGTGAGGGCGAAAAAAGAGCTAAAAAAGAATTGGATGAAAAAGGGTTGTCAAAATTAGTCGGTATTGTTGCTTTGGTTACAGTTGCTAGTTGTGGTGCAGATAATATTGGACTTTTTGTTCCTTACTTTGTGACTTTAGATCTTGTCGACTTATTAGTTACTCTTCTTGTATTTTTAATATTGATTTTTGTTTTAGTATATACAGCACAAAGATTGGCTAATATTTCAGGTGTTGGTGAAATTGTAGAGAAGTTTAGTCGTTGGATAATGGCTGTTATTTATATTGGTTTAGGGTTATTTATTATTATTGAAAATAATACAATTCAAACAATAATATCAATAATATGAATGATACGGGCATTTGAGTATCTGACAAACCTTCGGCTTGCTTCTTCAATACAAGATACAACCCTGTCCGCCCAATAAATCCATATCTGAAAGCATCTTCATGCAGAATTAAGCCAAACCATGAATAAGTTTTTCACCCACCCCATGCGGCCGTTTTTCGTCGGTGCGGCGGTTCTTGCCATACTCGGCGCGTTGGTGTTTTTCATCAGCTCCGGTGCCGTCATTTTGAAATGAAACCAAATCAAAGCCGATTGAACCGTCGTCCACTTGGGTACGACCATCACGTCCGCCGGTTGCTGTTGCTGAAGTTTTGTAGAAAATTTTCATAATGTTTTCCTCAGTTTAATATTGGTTAATATGTTTTGGCGTACCGCCGTTGAAAGTGAGTTCATTATATTGAACGGCAATATGAAGTGTTATATGATTTATCCAAATTACTTGCCTATTTCTACAAAATTATGTTTTCAACTGAAACGATAGAACGCTTATTAAAAGTTATTCCACATAACGAACTCTATTCATCACCGATTAAAGGCTTATTTCTTCGCCATTCAGATCAACCATTTTGTTACGAAGGTATTATTCAAGAGCCGAGCATTTGCATCGTGTTAAGCGGAGAACGTGAAGTGCAGCTAGGCGAACAATGCTACCGATTTGATAATCAACATTTTATGTTTTGCCCAGTAAACATACCGATGCGTGGAGAGATTAAATATGCAGCGCCACAAAAGCCGTTTTTAGTGATGTCGATGAAAATTGATATTGAATGCGTTGGCAAGATTTTATTAGCAAATCCAAACCTTGCAGATGATGTTCAACAGGGCGATGAGGGTTTTGCACAATGGCATTTGGATGAATCTCTCAAAAATGCTGTTGAACGCTTATTGCTCTTGCACGAAAATCCAAAAGATATTGAGTTTCTTGCACCGCTTATCCAACAAGAAATATATTATCGACTCCTTACAGGCGAACAAGGTGGCAAATTTAAAGCCATGGTAAGCAATGGATCGCACACCAAAAAAATCGCCCAAGCCACCTATTATCTGCAACAACATTTTAGTGAAACCATTACCGTGGAAACCTTGGCAAATCTGAGCGGCATGTCATTATCTGGTTTTCACAGCCATTTTAAGAAGATAACCAGCCTTTCACCGCTGCAATATCAAAAATCCTTATGTCTAATGGAAGCCAGACGACTGATCTCACAAGAAGGGAGAGGCATTACCGAAGCCGCTTACCAAGTCGGCTACGAATCGCCTAGCCAATTCAGCCGTGAATACAAACGCTATTTCGGGCATGCGCCAAAGGGGGATATTAAATAGATGAGGCTTAAAGATAGGTTCAAAAACACTTAAAAATTTGACCGCTCTTAGTCATAAAAAATCCATCTTCAATACGAAGATGGATTTTTTGTTTATTTCCTTGAGATTGTTGTTATTTAACAACTTCCCCACAAATCATATTCATCAGAATTTGTGATGGTTACTTTAATCACGTCGCCAACTTTGACATTGATTCCGCTTAAATTATCTACATAAACTAACCCGTCGACTTCAGGGGCATCTGCTTTGGAGCGACCAATAATGCCTTCTTCGTCAATTTCATCCACTAATACATCAAGCGTTTTACCGATTTTTTGTTTTAAACGGTTTGCAGAAATTTCCTGTTGTAATTGCATGAAACGATGGAAACGTTCTTCTTTCACATCTTCTGGTACTTGGTCAGCCATCTCTGTTGCAGGTGCACCTTCAACTGGGCTGAATTTGAAACAGCCTACGCGATCAAGTTGGGCTTCTTTTAAGAAATCGAGCAATAATTGGAAATCTTCTTCTGTTTCACCTGGGAAACCGACAATAAAGGTGGAGCGTAATGTTAAATCTGGGCAAATTTCACGCCATTGTTTAATGCGTTCTAAAGTGCGGTCAATACTGCCCGGTCTTTTCATTGCTTTTAAGATTTTCGGGCTGGCGTGTTGTAATGGAATGTCTAAATACGGTAAGAGCGTGCCGTCTGCCATTAATGGAATTAAATCATCCACATGCGGATAGGGATACACATAATGTAAGCGAACCCAAATGCCAAGTTTGCCAAGCTGTTTACAAAGGGTCATTAAATCATTTTTAATTGGCATGCCATTCCAGAAAGCTGTTTTTACACCGCCCTCTTGGCGTTTTAAGTCCATGGAATAAGCAGAAGTATCTTGCGATACAACAAGCAATTCTTTTACGCCTGCTTCGGCTAAACGTTTTGCTTCGTCCAAAACTTGCGTAATAGAACGGCTTTCTAAATCACCACGCATAGATGGAATAATGCAGAACGTGCAACGGTGATCACAGCCTTCAGAGATCTTCAAATAGGCATAGTGCTTTGGTGTCAGTTTCACGCCTTGTTTGGGTACTAAGCTGGTGTAAGGGCTATGTGTCGGTTTTGGCACGTATTTGTGAACTTGCGCCATCACTGTTTCATAACTATGTGGGCCGCTGACTTCCAAAACTTTAGGATGCACTTCACGAATTTGGTCTTCTTTTGCCCCCAAACAGCCAGTCACGATAACTCGCCCATTTTCTTCTAATGCTTCACCAATCGCTTCTAGTGATTCCTGCACCGCACTATCAATAAAGCCACAAGTGTTCACAATCACTAAATCAACATTTTCATAGCTTGGCACAATGTTGTAACCATCGGTGCGTAGTTCCGTTAAGATTCGTTCAGAATCTACTAAGTTTTTTGGGCAACCAAGGCTTACAAAGCCAATGCTTGGGGTCGAATTTTGCATAAAATAACCGTTCTTTCGCTCTATAAAATTTCAAACGCAAGATTTTACTCAATTTTCGCAAGAAAGGCGATAAATTAAAGGCTTGGCAGGGTAAAGATTTTAAGCTAAGTGATGTAGAATAGACGATTATGTCAGACTTATTTTTATCATTATGGAAAATTCATCTTTACTTTTGACCGCACTTTTCGATCCTTATCATTTGATTATTTTTAGCAAAATGCTATTGGCGATGGTGCTTGGTAGTGTTATTGGCTTAGAGCGTGAGCTTAAGCGCAAACCTGTGGGCGTGAAAACTTGCGCCATTATTGCCGTCACCACTTGTGTGCTAACCATTGTTTCGATTCAAGCTGCAGAGCATTATGCGCAAGTTTCAGAAAATATTCGTACGGATCCGATGCGTCTTGCGGCTCAAGTGATTAGCGGAATCGGTTTTTTAGGTGCAGGTGTAATTTTGCATAAAAAAAATGATGCGATTTCAGGTTTAACCACTGCGGCGATTATTTGGGCTTCTGCGGGGATCGGCATTGCTGCTGGGGCAGGTTTTGTATTCGATGCGGTCATCGCAACGGTGATGATTTTGCTGTCTATTCGATTAAGTCCGCTGGTACAACGCTGGGTACATCGTAAATCACAACGTCGTCGGACAAAATTCAATATTCTTGTCAATGGTGCGGAAAGCATTGGAAAAGTCACTCAATTGTTAGTAAACAATCAGTATCGTATTGAACATATACAGGTGAAAGATCAAAGTAGTGGTGAAGTGCGGTTACAAATTCGCTGTTTTTCCATTGATTCCACAATGTTGAAAGATGCGTATGCATTGTTGAAAGCGGAAGAAGGCGTGATAAGTGTCGAAGTAGATAACTAGAAAAAGAGCGGTCAAGTTAAATTTTATTTTAAAATTGACCGCTCTTTTTTATTTCTTATTTAATTTCTTTCGCAAAATGTAAATTTCCATGAAAAATACTTGATTTTGCTAACGCTATCTTGTAATTAATAATTCTATTCAAACACAACAAACTAAGGAAACAACAATGAAAAATGTAGGCTTTATCGGTTGGCGCGGAATGGTGGGTTCCGTATTAATGGATCGTATGTCGCAGGAAAATGATTTTGCGAATCTTAATCCCGTATTTTTTACAACTTCACAAGCAGGTCAAAAAGCACCTGTATTTGGTGGCAAGGATGCAGGCGAACTTAAAAATGCATTCGATATTGAAGAACTCAAAAAATTAGACATTATCGTGACTTGCCAAGGTGGCGATTACACCAATGAAGTTTATCCAAAATTAAAAGCAACAGGTTGGGATGGTTATTGGGTTGATGCCGCTTCTGCACTACGCATGAAAGATGATGCAATTATTGTGCTTGATCCAGTAAACCAACACGTGATTTCTGAAGGTTTGAAAAAAGGTATTAAAACTTTCGTAGGTGGTAACTGTACCGTAAGCTTAATGCTTATGGCTATCGGCGGTCTATTTGAAAAAGATTTGGTGGAATGGATTTCTGTGGCAACTTACCAAGCGGCTTCAGGTGCTGGCGCAAAAAATATGCGTGAATTACTTTCACAAATGGGTTTATTAGAACAAGCGGTTTCAAGTGAATTAAAAGATCCTGCTTCATCTATTTTAGATATTGAACGTAAAGTGACGGCAGAAATGCGTTCTGATAGTTTCCCAACCGAAAACTTTGGTGCAGCATTAGGTGGCAGCTTAATCCCTTGGATTGACAAACTTCTTCCTGAAACAGGGCAAACTAAAGAAGAATGGAAAGGATATGTAGAAACCAACAAAATTTTAGGTTTAAGCGACAATCCAATTCCTGTGGATGGTTTATGTGTGCGTATTGGTGCATTACGTTGCCATAGCCAAGCATTCACCATTAAATTGAAAAAAGATTTGCCATTAGAAGAAATTGAACAAATTATTGCATCACATAATGAATGGGTAAAAGTGATTCCGAACGACAAAGAAACCACATTGCGTGAATTAACGCCAGTTAAAGTAACGGGTACATTAAGCGTACCGGTTGGTCGTTTACGTAAATTGGCTATGGGTCCTGAATATTTGGCTGCCTTTACTGTGGGTGACCAATTATTATGGGGTGCGGCAGAGCCAGTTCGCCGTATCTTAAAACAATTGGTTGCATAATTTGTAGAGTGCGTGAGGTAAAATCTCACGCACTTTTTCTTTCTTTTGCATGCGTTGATGTATCCCATCTAAAAACTTATGAATCGAGAATCCAACTTTACTCAATTTGCCTTTACCGAACTGTTACCTTTTTTTAATCAATTTCCAACGCAATATTTCACTGGCAAAAATAATGTTCAAATCGCTTATCGTCATTTAATCCACGCAAAAAGTGCGGGTAGAAAATTGATGATTTTGGTGAATGGCCGTGCTGAAAATATGTTGAAATGGTCAGAGCCCGCTTATGATTTTTATCATCAAGGCTATGATGTGTTGCTATTTGATCACCGAGGTCAAGGCTATTCAACCCATTTGCTGAAGGATTCTGAAAAAGGGCATTTAGATGAATTTCGTTTCTATGTTGATGATATGGCGAAAATCATCGAAAAAGTGACCGCACTTTTCAATTATTCCATGCAGCATTTGCTTGCTCATTCGATGGGTGCATTGATTGCAACGTATTATTTGGCAAATTGTGATCATCGCATTAATAAAGCTGTGCTTTCTTCGCCTTTTTACGGCATTCCTTTAAAACACACTATTAGAGATGAACTGATTATTGCCCTGATGAATATTTTAGGGCAGGGCGAGCGTTATGTTTTTGGTAAAGGGCCTTATCAACAAGCCCATTTGGAATACAATGAACTAAGTTTCTGTAAAACCAGAATGAAATGGATGAATCGTGTAAATCGTAAAAATCCAGCAATTCATCTTGGCGGACCAACGTTCCGTTGGGTACATTTGTGTTTAAATGCCATTAAACGCTTGCCGAAAGTTATTCCTAAGATTGAAATTCCAACCCTAATTTTACAAGCCGAAAAAGAAAAAATAGTAGATAACAAAAATCTTGAAAAATTAACCGCACTTTTTCCGAATGCTCAATGTAAAGTTGTATTCAATGCTAAACATGAGGTGTTATTTGAGCAAGATGAATTGAGACGGGAAACAATATCTAAGATTTTAGTATTTTTGAATGATGAGTAGATTTTTATTCAATAATATATTTAATGTGTAGATAAAATATTCAAACAGGTATGTTTTTCAAAAAATGGTTTGACATATTTTCTAAAAAACGTATTATACCGCTCACACCGATTGTGGTGAGATGGCCGAGCAGGCTGAAGGCGCTCCCCTGCTAAGGGAGTATGGGGTTAAAAAGCTCCATCGAGGGTTCGAATCCCTCTCTCACCGCCATTGTTTGTTTTATTTATTCTGCACCCGTAGCTCAGCTGGATAGAGTACTCGGCTACGAACCGAGCGGTCAGAGGTTCGAATCCTCTCGGGTGCGCCATTTTAAAACGGCTCTATCTTATTAAAGTGGTTATGAATAATTAAAGCATCATCTACGCACCCGTAGCTCAGCTGGATAGAGTACTCGGCTACGAACCGAGCGGTCAAAGGTTCGAATCCTTTCGGGTGCGCCATTTCATTTTATTCAAGCCTATTGATTTCCACTTACTTTCTAATAATCACAGTATTTGTTATATTGTACTTATCTTTTATTTGTAAAATTTTTAAATTATGACAAGACAATCTTTGCCTCGTGGTTTTAGTTTATTTTCCTGGGGATTAGCTATTTTTTGTGCCCCTGTATTGTTATGTCCGATGGCTCTGTTGCTTTCCACTACATTTGATAAAAATCCTAACTTAGAAACTTGGCAAGTTAATTTATTCTCAATATTTTTTTGGATTTACCCTATTATTCTTGCGGTGGTAGCTCGAATTTTATATCGCCTACATCAGAAAAAACCAAAATTGGCTTTTAAATTATTGGTATTAAGTGCGGTCATTTTTTATATAGCTTTAATTACGATTTGTAAAATCGGTTTATAAAAAAATCCTACGATAAAACGTAGGATTTTTTATGCTATTTTATTTTTTCTTTGTTGGGCGTTGCCAATCTTGAATATGGCGTTGAGGAACTCGTGTAATCACTAATTCATTTTCGCCAACATCACGTGTAATTGTTGTTCCAGCACCAATAGTTGCGCCATTTGCGACTTTCACTGGCGCGACTAATTGTGTATCAGATCCGACAAATACATCATCACCGATGATCGTTTTAAATTTATTTGCGCCATCGTAATTACAGGTGATGACACCCGCACCAATATTACAATTTGAGCCGATTTCTGAATCGCCAACATAGGTCAGGTGATTTACTTTAGAACCTTTACCAACGGTAGATTTTTTAATTTCTACAAAGTTACCGACATGCGTTTCTGCTGCAAGTTCCGCACCTGGGCGTAAACGAGAAAATGGACCAATTGCGGCTTTTTCTCCCACTACAGCATCCTCTAGCACTGAATAGGGTTTTATTTCTACATCATTGCCAATAACAACATTTTTCAATATGCAACCTGCGCCAATTTTTACGCGATCGCCGAGTTTAACACTACCTTCGATAACAACATTAACGTCGATTTCCACATCTTTTCCATGCTCTAATGTTCCACGTAGGTCAAAGCGAGCGGGATCGTAGATCATTATGCCTTCAAGTAATAGTTTGGAGGCTTGTTTATTTTGGAAATAACGTTCAAGTGCGGCTAATTGTAAGCGATTATTTGCGCCTTCAACTTCCATGACATCTGTTGCTTGTACAGCAACAACTTGGCAATTATCTTGGTTTGCGAGAGCAATAAGATCCGTTAAGTAATATTCGCCTTGAGCATTATTATTGCCTACACGAGCTAGCCATTTTTTGAAACTTGCGCCATCAGATACCATCACGCCAGTATTTACTTCTTTAATATTTAGTTGAGCTGCATTTGCATCTTTTTGTTCTACAATTGCTACAACATTCCCATTTTCACGGATAATTCGTCCATAGCCTGTTGGGTTATCTAAATTTACGGTAAGCAATGCAATGCCATTTTCTGGTTTTGCTTCAATTAATTTTTCTAATGTTTCTTTTGTTATTAATGGTGCATCGCCGTAAAGTACAACAATATTTTCGTTATCTTTAAAGAAAGGTGCCGCTTGTTGAACTGCATGTGCTGTGCCAAGTTGTTCTGTTTGTAATACCCAATTTACTTGTTCATTTGTAAGATGGGTACGCATTAAGTCCCCACCGTGGCCATAGATTAAATGAATATTTTCTGCGCCTAATTGATGAGCTGTATCAATTACATGTTTTACCATTGGTTTACCAGCTATTGTATGTAGAACTTTAGGTAAATCGGAATACATGCGCGTTCCTTTTCCGGCTGCTAAAATTACCGCACTTAATGCTTTTGTAGTCATAGATTTTCTCTTTATTTATCAATAATAATGGGAGATATTTTATCGTATAAAGGAGAAGATGATAAGTTTTTAACTTAAGGAAGTTGTGGCTTTGTAGATAGGAAAAAACCGATGGTTTCCCATCGGTTTTCTGAATTTTAAAGTGGTTAAAAGAGAAATTATTTAACTTCTACTTGTGCACCAGCTTCTTCTAATTCTTTCTTAAGTGCTTCAGCTTCTTCTTTAGAAACACCTTCTTTTAATGCTGCTGGAGCAGATTCAACTAAATCTTTAGCTTCTTTTAAGCCTAAACCAGTTGCACCACGTACTGCTTTGATTACTGCTACTTTGTTAGCACCAGCTGCTGCAAGAATTACGTCGAATTCAGTTTTTTCTTCTGCTGCCGCTGCGCCGCCTGCTGCTGGAGCTGCTGCTACTGCTGCCGCTGCTGAAACACCGAATTTTTCTTCCATCGCTGCGATTAATTCAACGATTTCAGTTACAGTTTTTGAAGCAATCGCTTCAATAATTTGTTCGTTAGTTAATGACATAACAATCAATTCCTAAAATAAATAAAGTTAGATGAAGTAAGAAACGCTTAATGATTAAGCTGCTTCTTGTAATTTGTCGCGTAATGCCGCGAAGGTGCGAGCAAGTTTGCCTGCTGCAGCTTCTTTCATTGTGCCCATTAAACGTGCAATCGCTTCTTCGTAAGTTGGTAATGTTGCCAAGAATTCAACATCTTGGATTTTACCTTCAAAGGCTGCACCTTTAATTTCAAACTTATCGTTTGCTTTAGCAAACTCTTTGAACAAACGAGCAGCTGCGCCCGGGTGTTCGTTAGAGAACGCGATAAGTGTTGGACCTACAAACGTATCTTTTAAGCATTCGTAATCTGTGCCTTCAACTGCGCGACGTAATAAAGTATTACGAACTACACGCATTGTAACGCCAGCTTCACGTGCTGATTTACGTAATTCAGTCATTTTATCAACAGTTACACCGCGAGAGTCCGCGATTACTGCTGAAAGTGCACCTTTGGCTGCTTCATTTACTTCAGCAACAATTGCTTGTTTGTCTTGAAGATTTAATGCCATTGGCTTTTAGCTCCTGAATACACTCCGATTACTCGGAATTAATTTACCTAATCCTAAGACTAGGATGACTTCGGCGCCCAGAAGCAAGAAAAATTCTTATTCTGTTCACCATCTACGTAGGATAATTAAGATTACTCCCCTACGGTCTTGGATGGGGCTTGAATAGGTCAAGCACCAACCAGAAATTTGTTAGATTGACTAACACAGGCGCAGGATTATAGAGAAAAGCTATGTTCTTGTAAAGAATATTGTTGGAAAAAGAGCCAAATTCCTATGATAGTTTCTCTACTAATTCCACTGCGGCCCCAATATAAGTAGCGGGTGTTAATTTTTGTAAACGTAATTTTTCTTCTTGTGGAATATCCAACTTATCAATAAATTCACGCATGGCCTGTTCTGTCACTCGTTTACCTCGCGTTAATTCTTTTAATTTTTCGTAAGGTTTTTCTATTCCATAGCGGCGCATTACGGTTTGAATTGGTTCAGCCAAAACTTCCCAGTTTTGATTGAGTTCTTCTAATAAGTGCGGTTGATTTACTTCAAGTTTACTAATGCCTTTGCGAGTTGAAGCATAAGCGATCAAACAATAACCTAATCCTACACCTAAATTACGTAATACGGTTGAATCCGTTAAGTCACGCTGCCAGCGAGAAATTGGTAACTTTTGACCTAAATGAGTCATCACTGTATTGGCTAACCCTAGATTGCCCTCTGAGTTTTCAAAATCAATTGGATTGACTTTATGTGGCATGGTAGAGGAACCAATTTCGCCTGCTATAGTTCGTTGTTTAAAGTGATTTAATGCAATGTATCCCCATAAATCACGATCAAAATCAATGATAATGGTATTAAAGCGTACTACAGCATCAAAAAATTCAGCGATGTAATCGTGCGGCTCAATTTGCGTGGTATAAGGATTCCATTGAATACTTAATGAAGTGACAAATTCTTCGCTGAATTTATGCCAATCAATATTAGGATATGCCGATAAATGCGCATTGTAGTTACCTACTGCGCCATTGATTTTGCCTAAGATTTCTGCGTTCTGAAGTTGTTTAAATTGACGTTTTAGGCGATAAACAACATTCGCCATTTCTTTGCCCACTGTGCTTGGTGAAGCTGGCTGGCCATGTGTGCGAGAAAGTAATGGGATCGTTTTATATTCTTCTGCAAGACGAGTGATTTCATTAATCAGTTTTTGCCATTCTGGTAAAATCACTTCGTCACGCGCGGTGCTTAACATTAATGCGTGAGAGAGGTTGTTAATATCTTCTGAGGTGCAAGCGAAGTGAATAAATTCGGAAACATTCACAAGTTCCACTTCACTTTGAATTTTCTCTTTCAGAAAATATTCAACAGCTTTCACATCGTGATTGGTTGTGTGTTCAATTTCTTTAATACGCGCAGCATCGGTCTCATTAAAATTAGCCACAATTCCATCTAAAAAAGCATTTGCTTGCGTAGAAAATGGCGGTACTTCGGTAATGTCTGCCGTTGAAGCTAATTTTTGTAACCAACGAACTTCCACAGCTACACGGAATTTCATTAACCCGAATTCGCTAAAAATAGCGCGTAATGGAGTTACTTTATCTTGATAACGACCATCAAGAGGGGAAAGTGCGGTCAGTGTAGAGAGTTGCATAAATGTTTGCTCCAGAATTGTATTAATAAATAGAAGAATAAATCTGTTTTGCGGTGGCAAGTAATTTTCTGCGGAAAAATAAAATTTGCCATTTTGTTCCGCCCATTTGTTTCCACAGTACGGCAGAGCGAATACCTGCAAGTAAAACTGCACGAATTTTATTTTGCACGAGTTCTTGTCGCAAATAATCAGGCGAGCCTAGTATGTGAATTTTTTTGCCCAATGGACTAATAACGTCGCTGTAAATATTTGCCATAATAGATAGCATTGTTTCACTATCTCGAGCGTAATGAATTTCCTGTTCTTTTAGGCGAGAAATTCGATTGCCCAATGTTTTTTTGGCATCGGGATTTTTCGATAATTTTCCTTCTAATGCCAAAAGGCTTAGCCAATAGCGAGTTAAATTTTGATCGCCTTGCGCGTTGAGCTGATGAATTAAGGTTTCTAGACCTAATTTTAAATGACGAACTTCGCCACCAAAAACATCTTCGATTCGTTGTGGTTGGGTAATGAAAAGGCTATTAAGTGCGGTTAAAAATGTATCTGAATCTGCTCGACTTTCTGTTGCAAGTTGATGAACCAATTTTGCTGATTGGCACACTCCAGCAAGGGCAAGAACAATATCGTGGTAGTTTTTCATTAGGAAATATTAGGAAAACGTTTCCGTTAAATATAGCATTTTTAACCTAGCTTTTGAACTCGAACATTAAAAAAGCCTAGAGTTTCTGGTATGATGTGCGAATAGTTTTAAGGTATTAAGGATTGATTATGGCAAAACCAATTGTTTTTAGTGGCGTGCAGCCTTCTGGTGAATTAACTATCGGAAATTATTTGGGCGCGTTGCGCAACTGGGTGAAAATGCAAGAAGATTATGAATGTATTTTCTGCGTAGTTGATTTACATGCGATCACTGTGCGTCAAGATCCTGTTGCCCTTCGCAAAGCAACGCTTGATGTGCTTGCACTTTATTTAGCGTGCGGAATTGATCCAAATAAAAGTACTATTTTTGTTCAATCTCACGTTCCAGAACACACGCAATTAAGCTGGGTGTTAAATTGCTACACTTATTTCGGTGAAATGAGCCGAATGACGCAATTCAAAGATAAATCAGCACGTTATGCAGAAAATATTAACGTGGGTTTGTTTGATTACCCAGTGTTAATGGCGGCGGATATTTTACTTTATCAAGCAAAAAGCGTGCCTGTCGGTGATGACCAAAAACAACACTTAGAAATTACGCGTGATATTGCAAACCGCTTTAATGCGCTTTATGGCAATATTTTCACCATTCCTGAAATTTTCATTGGAAAAGCAGGCGCGCGTATTATGTCATTGCAAGATCCTGAAAAGAAAATGTCAAAATCAGATGATAACCGCAACAACGTGGTGACACTTTTAGAAGATCCAAAATCTGTGGCGAAGAAAATTAAACGTGCCGTAACAGATTCAGATGAGCCGCCTGTTGTTCGTTATGACGTGCAAAATAAAGCGGGTGTATCCAATCTTTTAGATATTCTTTCTGCGGTTACGGATAAGCCTATTGCTGATCTTGAAAAAGAATTTGAAGGCAAAATGTACGGACATTTAAAAACAGCTGTAGCGGATGAAGTATCAACTTTACTTGCTGGTTTACAAGAACGTTTCCATCAATATCGCAATGATGAGGCTTTATTAGATAATATCTTACGACAAGGTGCGGAAAAAGCTCGTGCAAAAGCACAAGAAACCTTGGCGAAAGTGTATGAAGCCGTGGGTTTTGTCGCTGCAAAATAATCTGAATAAAAGGATAATATTATGGCAATTCAAACTGAAAAACCGATTGAATGTGTGGGTTGTAACACATTTGATATGAAATCACTTTTCGATAATCGTGATTGTAGTCAGGTTATTGAATATATTTATGACAGTGAAGAACAAGCGCAAGAAGCGCTCGCATTTTTTACTCAGAAAGCGCGTGATGTAGAAAGTGAACCTTGTGAAATTCAATCTGAAATTACAAAAGTGGATGATGGCTATTTATTAAAGGCAGATTTCACTTTCTGTTGCCAAGCTGAATTGGTGATTTTTCAAATGCGTATTGCATAAGAAAAACAGCTGAAAAATAAGCCGCACTTTTGCGGCTTATTTTGTTTTTAGGATTCGTTTTCTACAAAGCTTAAGGCGGTTTCAACCACTTCAATTCCCGCACCTTGTTTAAATGCATTTTCGCTTAAATAGCGTCGCCATTGACGGGCACCTTTGCAATTTTGGAATGCGCCTAGCATATGACGGACGATATGATTAAGGTGTATGCCTTGGCTAAGTTGTTGTTCAATATAAGGAAGCATTGATTGTACCGCTTCATGAGCGGTAACAATTGGTGCGTTAGGATCAAATAAGGCTTGATCAATTTGCCCAAGTAAACTTGGATTTTGATAGGCCTCTCGCCCAACCATCACGCCGTCCACATATTGCAAATGTTGTTTCATTTCTTCAATGGTTTTTATGCCGCCATTAATTGCGATAGTTAGATGTGGAAAATCACGTTTTAGTTGATACACCCTAGCATAATCTAATGGTGGAATTTCTCGATTTTCTTTGGGACTTAACCCTGAAAGCCAAGCTTTCCGTGCATGGATAATAAACTCTTGGCAACCTTTTCCTTGAACCTTCTCAATAAAATCACATAAAAATTCATAGCTGTCTAATTCATCAATGCCAATACGCGTTTTCACAGTGACTGGAATTTTGACCGCACTTTGCATTTGTTCTACACAGTCTGCCACCAAATCTGCTTTCGCCATTAAGCAAGCGCCAAACATTCCATTTTGTACGCGATCAGAAGGGCATCCTACATTAAGATTAATTTCGTGATAACCTCGTTCCTCAGCAAGTTTTGCACAATGTTTGAGTTGCTCAGGATTGCTTCCTCCTAGCTGTAACGCAATGGGATTTTCTTGTAAATCAAAATCCAAGTGATCGTATTTGGCATGGATAATCGCAGGTGCGGTGACCATTTCAGTGTAAAGTAACGCATGCTTTGAAAATTGGCGATGAAAATAACGACAATGGCGTGTTGTCCAATCTAACATTGGTGCAACAGAAAAACGGCCGCGGTAAAAGTGCGGTAGATTTTGAGGCATTTTTATTTCTCTTATTCGGTTTTGCTGCGTAATTCTTCGGCTTGGCGAGCTTGCATTTGCTGGCGAAAACGGCCTGCAGCAAAGTGGTAAAATGGTTTTGGGCTAAATTGGCGCGAGATTATGGATGCAATAATGCTGGAAATCAAGAGCCAAATGAGAACGGGTTGTGCGCCTGTCATTTCCATTACAACAACACTGGCAGTAACTGGCGATTGTGTGCCACCAGCTAGAAACGCCGCCATACATAAAATCACCAAAAAACGTTGATCAACCATACCGCCACTGAGATCCCAAAGCATTGCGCCAATGCCCGCGCCTGTTGTCAACGATGGGGTAAAGATACCACCGGCAATACCATTCCAATAAGTGGTCACCGTTGCCAAAAGTTTAAGGATGCCAATTTCAGGCTCTATAGCTTGCCCTTCTAAGGCGCGTGCAACAACCTCATAGCCAGTGCCATAGGTTTGTCCATGAGTGTAACTGCCAAGTGCGGCAAGCACTAAACCCAATAATAAAGCAATATAAATAGGATGTTGGCGAACCCAACCACGCCATTTTTCAGGTGATAATCCTGCGAGACCTTTTGCTAATAATCGTCCGAATATGCCACCTAGAATGCCACAAACCACCCCACAAATTGCAAGCCAAAGATAGAGATAAGAAACAGATCTTGCCCCTTGATAACGTGGAAAATAAGGGCTGTTTCCTTGAATCGCGACAAGAATAAAACCAGCAGCTAATACGCCCATCAATACGCGTCGTTCCCAACGTAACATTACACCACGCCCGAGTTCTTCAATCGCAAATATCACGCCAGCCAAAGGTGCATTAAAGGCTGCTGCAAGCCCACCTGCTGCACCTGTGGCAAGTAATTCATTGGTGCTTAATCCTCTAAATGCTAAATTATGTTTTCTACAATAATTTCCCCATGCAAGCATGACAGCTGCGCCAACTTGTACTGATGGACCTTCACGTCCAACCGATGCGCCAATAAGCATTGCTAGAAAGGTAAGAGGAATTTTCCAAATAGTTTGGCTGAATTCAACTAATTTGGTTTTATAGCTACTATGAGGAAGATTAATTGATGCAATGACTTGCGGAATACCACTTCCTCCAACATAGGGAGTATATTTTTTCGTAAACCAAGTCAGGCAAGCCATGCCTATGGGTAACACAAACCAAACTGCAATAGGATATTGAGATGACCAGTGAGCGTTTAGTTCTAGACCGAGATCGGACAATTTAGCAAAGCCAAATGAAAAAAGTGAGACAAATGTAGCACCTATAATTAGGCAGATAAATTCTAAACTTTTGTGGGAAATTCTGTGTGTTTGGCGTAGCTTTTTATGGAAGAAATAGCGTAAGTGAAATTTGAGCGAGCGTAACATAATCATTGTAATTTAATACTAATTAAGTAGAAATTATAAAACCGTCATTTCGCTAGGGCAATTGGTTTGGCATTTTGAATAAAAAGTGCGGTGAATTTGGGAAGCGTTTTTGTACGCAACTAAAGATCCTTTCACGGATCTTTGGACCTGTTTAATTATTGACAATAAACCTCAGAACGATTAAAATTCGCCGTCTATTTCTGTATGGAAGTAGATTTTTTGAACAACATTCTATTATTGAATAACATTTAAACTGGAGCTTTTTTAATGGCAACTATCAACCAGCTAGTACGCAAACCGCGTGTGAAAAAGGTTGTAAAAAGCAACGTTCCTGCATTAGAGGCTTGCCCGCAGAAACGTGGTGTATGTACTCGTGTATATACTACAACTCCTAAAAAACCAAACTCAGCGTTACGTAAAGTATGTCGTATCCGCTTAACTAACGGTTTTGAAGTAACTTCTTATATCGGTGGTGAAGGTCACAACCTTCAAGAGCACAGTGTTGTATTAATCCGTGGTGGTCGTGTTAAAGACTTACCAGGTGTGCGTTACCACACAGTACGCGGTGCATTAGACTGCGCAGGCGTTAAAGATCGTAAACAAGGTCGTTCTAAATACGGCGTTAAACGTCCTAAAGCTTAATGGTTCTCCGTTAAGTAAGGCCAAACGTCTAAATTAGCAAAACAATTTAAACCATAAACTCCAGTCAAAAAGCGCGTTGCGCTGCAAATTTTCTCAAAGAGAAATATTGCTGATGGGTTTTGGATATCCTGAAGATTAAAATACGGAGAAATTCGCAATGCCACGTCGTCGTAGTGTTGAAGCACGCAAGATTCTTCCAGATCCGAAGTTCGGTTCAGAATTACTTGCAAAATTTATTAATGTAATCATGGTAGACGGTAAAAAATCCGTTGCTGAATCAATCGTTTATGGTGCTTTAGAAACTTTAGCACAACGCACAGGTAAAGAGCCTTTAGAAGCGTTTGAAGTTGCACTTGAAAACGTACGTCCAACTGTTGAGGTTAAATCTCGTCGTGTTGGTGGTTCTACTTACCAAGTACCAGTTGAAGTGCGCCCTGTACGTCGTAACGCATTAGGTATGCGTTGGATCGTTGAAGCAGCACGTAAACGTGGTGATAAATCAATGGCTTTACGCCTTGCAAACGAATTATCTGATGCTTCAGATAATAAAGGTGCAGCAGTGAAAAAACGTGAAGACGTTCACCGCATGGCTGAAGCTAACAAAGCATTTGCTCACTACCGTTGGTAATAAGTTTTTGAATTTAAAGGGCTTCATCGTTGATGAAGCCTTACCCTTATATAAACTGATATTAAATAAACAAGGTTATAATAATGGCTCGTACAACCCCTATTGAAAGATATCGTAATATCGGTATCAGTGCGCACATTGATGCGGGTAAAACCACTACTACTGAGCGTATCTTATTCTATACTGGTGTTAGCCACAAAATCGGTGAAGTGCACGATGGTGCAGCAACGATGGACTGGATGGAACAAGAACAAGAGCGTGGTATCACCATTACCTCTGCGGCAACTACCGCATTTTGGTCAGGTATGTCACAACAGTTCCAACAACACCGTATCAACGTTATCGACACCCCGGGACACGTAGACTTTACCGTTGAAGTAGAACGTTCTATGCGTGTTCTTGATGGTGCGGTAATGGTGTACTGTGCGGTAGGTGGTGTTCAACCACAATCCGAAACTGTATGGCGTCAAGCTAACAAATACCAAGTGCCACGTATCGCGTTCGTTAACAAAATGGACCGTACTGGTGCGAACTTCTTACGCGTAGTTGAACAATTAAAAACCCGTTTAGGTGCCAACGCAGTTCCTCTTCAACTTCCAATCGGCGCAGAAGAAAGCTTCACCGGTGTAGTTGACTTGATCAAAATGAAAGCGATTAACTGGAACGAAGCTGACCAAGGTATGACCTTCACCTATGAAGATGTACCTGCAAATATGCAAGCAGACTGCGAAGAATGGCGTCAAAACCTTGTTGAAGCAGCGGCTGAAGCATCTGAAGAATTAATGGAAAAATACCTTGGCGGTGAAGACTTAACTGAAGAAGAAATTAAGTCTGCATTACGTCAGCGTGTATTAGCAAATGAAATTATCTTAGTAACCTGTGGTTCTGCGTTCAAAAACAAAGGTGTTCAAGCTATGCTAGATGCCGTTGTTGAATATTTACCAGCGCCAACAGATATTCCGGCGATCAAAGGTATCAATCCAGATGAAACTGAAGGCGAACGTCATGCAAGTGATGAAGAACCATTCTCTTCATTAGCATTTAAAATTGCAACTGACCCGTTCGTAGGTAACTTAACATTCTTCCGTGTATATTCTGGTGTTATTAATTCTGGTGATACAGTATTAAACTCTGTACGTCAAAAACGTGAACGTTTTGGTCGTATCGTACAGATGCATGCTAACAAACGTGAAGAAATTAAAGAAGTTCGTGCAGGTGACATCGCAGCTGCTATCGGCTTAAAAGATGTAACTACTGGTGATACATTATGTGCAATTGAAGCACCAATTATCCTTGAGCGTATGGAATTCCCAGAGCCAGTAATCTCTGTTGCGGTAGAACCAAAAACTAAAGCTGACCAAGAAAAAATGGGCTTAGCATTAGGTCGTTTAGCACAAGAAGACCCTTCATTCCGTGTTCACACTGATGAAGAATCTGGCGAAACCATTATTTCTGGTATGGGTGAATTACACTTAGATATCATCGTTGACCGTATGAAACGTGAGTTTAAAGTGGAAGCTAACATCGGTAAACCACAAGTATCTTACCGTGAAACTATCCGCACTCGTGTTAATGATGTGGAAGGTAAACATGCGAAACAATCTGGTGGTCGCGGTCAATATGGTCACGTTGTTATCGACTTATATCCATTAGATCCAGAAGGTCCTGGTTATGAATTTGTAAACGAAATCAAAGGTGGTGTAATTCCTGGTGAATATATTCCAGCTGTTGATAAAGGTATTCAAGAACAACTTAAATCTGGTCCATTAGCGGGCTACCCTGTAGTTGATCTTGGTGTACGTTTACACTTCGGTTCATACCATGATGTGGACTCATCTGAGTTAGCGTTTAAACTTGCTGCATCTTTAGCATTTAAAGCAGCATTCGCAAAAGCAAACCCAGTATTGCTTGAGCCAATCATGAAAGTTGAAGTAGAAACTCCACCTGAATATGTTGGTGATGTAATCGGTGACTTAAGCCGTCGTCGTGCTATGGTTAACGGTCAAGAAGCGAACGAATTCGTTGTTAAAATCGATGCAGAAGTTCCACTTTCTGAGATGTTCGGTTATGCAACAGACTTACGTTCACAAACTCAAGGTCGTGCATCATACTCAATGGAACCGTTAAAATATGCTGAAGCTCCAACAAGTGTTGCTGCTGCAGTAATTGAAGCGCGTAAAAAATAATTTTTGTAAACCAGCGGTGTAAAACATGATTGTTTTAGACCGCACTTCTTAGGAAACATTAGCAATGTCTAAAGAAAAATTTGAACGTACAAAACCGCACGTAAACGTGGGTACAATCGGCCACGTTGACCACGGTAAAACAACTTTAACAGCAGCAATCACAACTGTATTATCTAAACACTACGGTGGTGCAGCTCGCGCATTTGACCAAATCGATAACGCGCCAGAAGAAAAAGCGCGTGGTATCACCATCAACACTTCACACGTTGAATACGATACAGCAACTCGTCACTACGCACACGTTGACTGTCCGGGACACGCCGACTATGTTAAAAACATGATTACTGGTGCGGCACAAATGGATGGTGCTATCTTAGTCGTAGCAGCAACTGATGGTCCTATGCCACAAACTCGTGAGCACATCTTATTAGGTCGCCAAGTAGGCGTTCCATACATCATCGTATTCTTAAACAAATGCGACATGGTAGATGACGAAGAGTTATTAGAATTAGTCGAAATGGAAGTTCGTGAACTTCTATCTCAATATGACTTCCCAGGTGACGATACACCAATCGTACGTGGTTCTGCATTACAAGCATTAAACGGCGTGGCAGAATGGGAAGAAAAAATCCTTGAGTTAGCAAACCACTTAGATACTTACATCCCAGAGCCAGAGCGTGCGATTGACCAACCGTTCCTTCTTCCAATCGAAGATGTGTTCTCAATCTCAGGTCGTGGTACAGTAGTAACTGGTCGTGTAGAGCGTGGTATCATCCGTACTGGTGATGAAGTAGAAATCGTAGGTATCAAAGATACAGCGAAAACTACTGTAACGGGTGTTGAAATGTTCCGTAAATTACTTGACGAAGGTCGTGCAGGTGAGAACATCGGTGCATTATTACGTGGTACCAAACGTGAAGAAATCGAACGTGGTCAAGTATTAGCGAAACCAGGTTCAATCACACCACATACTGACTTCGAATCAGAAGTGTACGTATTATCAAAAGAAGAAGGTGGTCGTCATACTCCATTCTTCAAAGGTTACCGTCCACAATTCTATTTCCGTACAACTGACGTAACTGGTACAATCGAATTACCAGAAGGCGTGGAAATGGTAATGCCAGGCGATAACATCAAGATGACAGTAAGCTTAATCCACCCAATCGCGATGGACCAAGGTTTACGTTTCGCAATCCGTGAAGGTGGCCGTACAGTAGGTGCGGGTGTTGTAGCGAAAATCATCAAATAATTGATGTATTCTTGAATGTCTTAAAGACAGAAAGAAGACAAAAGAAAAGTGCGGGGAAAATTCTCCGCACTTTTTGTTTATAGGTGATATTTGAAAGTTATCAAAATGTGATTTTTTAATCAGTATTTTATCGACTGGTTACATTTCTTTCGTTATAATTGGGCGTCTTATTTTATTTAACAAACGTGTTCGGTGTGGATTTTTACCGAGTGCAAATTAATTGAGGTAACAAATGTCATTAAATATTGAAACAACTCAAGGTTTAGAACGCCGTGTAGCGATCACCGTTCCAGCTGAAACTGTATCTAAAGCAGTTCGTGAAGAATTTAAACGTGCATCAAAAAATGTTCGTGTAGATGGTTTCCGTAAAGGCCATGTACCTGCTCATATTATCGAACAACGTTTCGGTGCATCAATCCGTCAAGATGTATTAAACGATTTATTACCACGTCATTTTTTTGATGCCGTGATTGCAGAAAAGATTAATATCGCAGGTCGTCCAACTTTTGGTATTGAAACTTTTGAAGAAGGTAAAGATCTAGCTTTCACCGCAACTTTTGAAGTTTATCCAGAAGTTAAATTACAAGGTTTGGAGAATATTAAAGTTGAAAAACCAACTGTTGAAATCACAGAAGCTGATATTGATAAAATGGTTGATGTGTTACGTAAACAACAAGCAACTTGGGCAGAAACCGACTCTGCAGCAAAAGCAGATGATCGCGTAACTATTGATTTTGTTGGTTCTGTAGATGGCGAAGAGTTTGAAGGCGGTAAAGCATCTGACTTCGTATTATTTATGGGACAAGGTCGTATGATTCCTGGTTTTGAAGATGGTATCGTAGGCCATAAAGCAGGTGAGCAATTTGATATTAATGTAACTTTCCCTGCGGAATACCATGCAGAAAACTTAAAAGGTAAGGCGGCAAAATTTGCAATCACCTTGAAAAAAGTAGAAAACATGGTGTTACCTGAGTTAACAGATGAGTTTGTTGCTAAGTTCGGTCCGAATACTAAATCTGTTGCAGATTTACGTGTAGAAATTCGTAAGAATATGGAACGTGAATTGAAAAATGCATTAGTTTCACGTGTTAAACAACAAGTAATTAACGGCTTAATTGAACAAAATCCAATTGAAGTGCCTGCTTCTGCAGTAGAAGAAGAAATTAATGTATTACGCAATCAAGCGGCTCAACGTTTTGGCGGTAATGCACAACAAGCTTCACAGTTACCACGTGAATTATTTGAAGCGGAAGCAACTCGTCGTGTTCAGGTAGGTTTATTATTCTCTGAAGTGATTAAATCTAATGAATTAAAAGCTGATGAAGAACGTGCTAAAGCAATGATTGCAGATATTGCATCAGCTTACGAGCAACCAGCTGAGGTTGTTGAATACTATAGTAAAAACGAAGAATTAATGAACAATATTCGTAACGTAGTATTAGAAGAACAAGCAGTGGATGTAGTACTTGCTAAAGCACAAGTTGCAGAAAAAGTTTCTTCGTTTGATGAAATTATGAATCCACAGGCATAATGATTAATTAATATCGTTATGATTGAATAAAAGTGCGGTCGCTCTTTTTAACAAAAGCGACCGCATTTTTATTTGTATGTTATTTAGAGTAAAATAATTAGCAATTTTAGATAAAAAGGTAAGAACATGAGTGTAATTCCTATGGTTGTTGAACAGACTTCGCGTGGCGAGCGTTCATACGACATTTATTCCCGTTTATTAAAAGAGCGTGTGATCTTCCTAAGTGGTGAAGTGGAAGATCGTATGGCAAATCTCATTGTGGCTCAGCTGCTTTTTTTAGAGTCTGAAGATCCAACTAAAGATATAAATATCTATATCAACTCTCCCGGTGGTTCTGTGACCGCAGGTATGGCTATTTACGACACAATGCAATTTATTAAGCCAGATATTCGTACACTTTGTATCGGTCAGGCATGCTCAATGGGCGCATTCTTGCTTGCTGGCGGAACCGCGGGCAAACGAGCAGCGTTACCAAATGCGCGTGTGATGATTCACCAACCTTTAGGTGGTTTCCGTGGTCAAGCATCCGATATTCAAATTCATGCACAAGAAATTTTGAAAATTAAACACACCTTAAACGATCGTCTAGCATTTCATACTGGGCAAAGTATCGAACGTATTGAGAAAGATACAGATCGCGATAACTTTATGTCAGCTGAAGAAGCAAAAGCATATGGTTTAGTTGATGAAGTTTTAATTAAACGTTAAGGAAACACATGTCAGACAAAGATAAAGATTTACATTGCTCTTTTTGCGGAAAAGAAAAAAGCGAAGTAGATAAATTAATTGCTGGTACAGACGGCTATATTTGTAATGAGTGTATTGAACTTTGTCATTCAATGCTTGAAGAAAGTAATGATGAAAGTGTAGACGAAAGTGCGGCAGAAAATGAAGAGAAATTACCAACTCCTCACGAAATTCGTGCTCATCTAGATGATTATGTTATTGGCCAAGATTATGCGAAAAAAGTGCTTTCTGTCGCAGTTTACAATCATTATAAACGCTTACGAACTAATCATGAAAATAACGATGTTGAGCTCGGTAAAAGTAATATCTTGCTTATTGGACCAACGGGTAGTGGTAAAACATTGCTTGCTCAAACATTAGCTCGTCGCTTAAATGTGCCGTTTGCGATGGCTGACGCGACAACATTGACAGAGGCTGGCTACGTGGGTGAAGATGTAGAAAATGTTCTACAAAAGCTTTTACAAAACTGTGAGTATAATACTGAAAAAGCAGAGCAAGGCATTATCTATATTGATGAAATCGATAAAATTAGCCGTAAATCGGAAGGCGCATCAATTACTCGAGATGTATCTGGCGAAGGTGTACAACAAGCATTGTTGAAACTCATTGAAGGTACAGTGGCTTCTATTCCACCTCAAGGCGGTCGTAAACATCCGCAGCAAGAAATGGTGAAATTGGATACGTCAAAAATTCTCTTTATCTGCGGTGGCGCATTTGCGGGATTAGATAAAATTATCAGTAAACGTACACAAACAAGTACGAGTATCGGTTTTAGTGCGAAAGTAGAAAAGGATGAAGAGGAAAAGTCTCTTTCTGAATTATTCCGTCAAGTAGAACCTGATGATTTAATGAAGTTTGGTTTAATTCCGGAATTTATTGGGCGTTTACCAATGATTTCTCCTCTAAGTGAATTAGATGAAGAGGCCCTTGTGCAAATTCTTACACAGCCTAAAAATGCCTTAACTAAACAATATCAAGCTTTATTTGGACTTGAAAATGTGGAGTTAGAATTCACTCCAGAAGCTTTAAAAGCAATGGCGAAGAAAGCGCTTGAAAGAAAAACAGGCGCACGTGGTTTACGTTCTATTGTCGAGGCTGTATTACTTGATACGATGTATGATTTACCATCTATCGAAAATTTACGTAAAGTAGTCGTGGATGAAAGTACCATTGTAGATAATACTGCTCCAAAATTAGAATATCATTCTTAATAGAAAAGTGCGGTTGTTTTTCCTTATGTTTTCTATTTTGCTTGATGATTTTCAATAGGCAAGGCGAAAAGAAAATGCTACAATCGCACGTTCTTGTAACTTTATTCTTATTTTCCTAAGTAAATAACGGATTCAATTTATGGCAACTGAAATTGTTGATAAAAAGAAAAATGTACCAGAGACGGTGGTAGAAGGTAAATCTAAAGGATTAAATACCCTTCTTTGGATTTTAGTCGCAGTCTTTTTTGCGGCAGCTGCAATTGGTAATGTTTATTTCCAAAAAGTATATTCATTACCTATTCGTGTAGTGGGTGTAGTTATTGCATTAGTGATTGCTTTTGCATTTGCAGCAATTACTAATCAAGGTACAAAAGCTCGTACATTCTTTAAAGATTCAAAAATAGAAGCGCAAAAAGTGGTATGGCCAAGTCGCCAAGAAGCGCGTCAAACTACATTAATCGTAATTGGGGTAACAATCATTGCATCCTTATTTTTCTGGGCGACAGATTCGATTATTGTGACAGTAATTAATTTCTTAACTGATTTGAGATTCTAAAATGACTGAAGAAACAACTGTATCAAAAAAACGTTGGTATGTATTACAGGCGTTTTCTGGTTTTGAAAGCCGAGTGGCTTTAACTTTGCGTGAATACATTAAACAGCAACAAATGGAAGACCAATTTGGTGAAGTGTTAGTTCCAACTGAAGAAGTCGTTGAGAATGTTGCAGGTAAACGTCGTAAAAGCGAACGTAAGTTTTTCCCTGGCTATGTGCTCGTAGAAATGGAAATGAATGATGAAACATGGCACTTGGTGAAAAGTGTTCCGCGTGTTATGGGGTTCATTGGTGGTACACCTGATAAACCAGCGCCAATTTCTAAACGAGAAGCCGATACTATTTTAAACCGTTTAGAACAAACCACAGATAAACCGCGTCACCGCAATGAGTATCATCCTGGTGAAGAAGTTCGTGTGGCGGAAGGTCCATTTGCAGACTTTAATGGTACAGTAGAAGAAGTGGATTATGAAAAAGGTCGCTTAAAAGTTTCTGTATCAATCTTTGGTCGTGCAACACCAGTTGAACTAGAATTTGGTCAAGTAGAAAAAATACATTAATCCTTGATTAAGAATAATTAAAAAAACTACCGCACTTCTATAGTGCGGTTTTTTCATGCCTTGAATTTATCAAGGTATGTATTGCTTGCGTGATCTTTAATTCTAGAAATTAATTGGCCGTAGAGGGAAATAAGATATAAAAATCCCTTGCAGAGCAAGGGATTTCGTAATGCGTGAAAGTGCGGTAGAAATTACCAACCTTTTACAACACCATCTTTAAAGTATTTTTTAGCTTCTTGGTAAACTTCTTCTGTTTGGTAAGATTTTACGAAGTCTTGAACAGCTTTGCTGTCTTTGTTATCGGTACGAGAAACGATAATGTTCACATATGGAGAATCTTTATCTTCTACAAATACACCGTTATCTTGTGCATTTAATCCCACTTGACCAGCATAAGTGTTGTTTACTACAGCTAAATCAACATCGTCTAATGCGCGAGCTGCAACAGAAGTGTCTACTTCAGTGATGTTTAATTTTTTCGGATTTTCAACAATATCTAATACAGTTGAAAGAAGGTTATTTGCATCTTTTAATTTGATTAAACCTTGTTTTTCAAGAAGAATTAATGCACGGCCACGATTTGTTGGATCGTTAGGAACAACAACTTTAGCACCTTCTTGTAATTCATTCACATTTTTGATTTTTTTAGAATAACCCGCTAATGGATAGACGAAAGTATTACCCACAATGACTAAGTTATTTAAATTTTTCGCTTTTGCATCTTCATCTAAATAAGGTTTATGTTGCATTGCGTTTGCATCTAAATCACCTTTAGATACAGCTTCATTTGGTAATGCATAGTCATTGAATTCAACGAATTGAACGTCTAAACCATATTTTTCTTTAGCGACTTTTGCTGCAATTTCTGCAACTTGGTGCTCAGGGCCAGACATTACACCGACTTTGATTTTAAGTGGTGCAGCTGCAACTTCAGGTTTTTTGTCTTCTTTACAGCCTGTTAAAACGAGAGCTGATGCGATTGCAGTGATTGCAAAAAGTTGTTTTAATTTCATAGGATTTCCTTCCTGTTTAAGTTAAGAGTTGTGTTTAATTAACGATGATCCACTTTTTTAGCCAGTGTATCGCCGAGTTTTTGGCTAATCATAACGAATAGCACAATAATAATGGTTGCCACCCAAGTGACATAAGGCATATTGCGATATACGCCGTAGTTGATAGCTAGGCTACCTAAGCCACCGCCGCCTTGCGTCCCCGCCATTGCCGAGTAACCAACTAAAGTGACCAGCGTAAGCGTGATACCATTAATGAGTGTAGGTAGTGCTTCTGGCAAATAAAATTTACGCACAATTTGCCATTTAGTTGCTCCCATTGCTTGAGCAGCTTCGGTTAAACCATTTGGAATTTCCATTAGTGCATTAGCAGTTAAGCGAGCCACGAATGGCATCGCACAAATACTTAATGGAATAATTGCTGCTGTTGTACCTAATACAGTTCCCACGATGAAACGTGTTACAGGTAATAAGATTAAAAGCAAAATAATAAATGGAATGGAACGCCCAATATTAATAATCGAGTTTAACACAAAATGAGTGCGGTTATTTTGTAAAATCTCATTTTTTCCAGTTAAGAAAGTCCATACGCCAACAGGCACGCCGACTACTACGGCAAGTAAAGTAGATGCAAAGCTGATATAAATAGTTTCATAAGTTGCTGTTGCGACAACGCCCCACATTTGAGGTGTTAATTGCTGGCTGAATGTTGCCAAGAAATCATTGAACATAACCTAGCACCTCCACGCGCACGTTGTTTTCCATTAAATAAACTTTGGTTTGTGTAATGGCATCTTCATCGCCTTCTACTTCAGCAATGGTATAACCAAATTTCACTCCTCCGGCATAATCGATTTGTGAGGTTAAGATACTGAGCTCCACGCCAAATTTTTTTGATGCCTGAGAAAGTAACGGCGCATCAACTGATCGGCCAGTAAACTCAAATTTGATAATTGGATACGCTTTGCTATGTTTCGGTGTATCAGTAAGATTTTCCAAATATTCATCAGGTAGACTGATGTGGAAGGTCGAACGAATAAACTCTTGTGCTAATTCTGTTTTAGGATTTGCAAAAATTTCACCGACAGTACCTTGTTCAACTAGGTGACCTTGATCAATGACAGCAACTTGATCACAAATCTGTTTAACAACTTCCATTTCATGGGTAATCAACAAAATCGTAATGCCTAAAGTGCGGTTAATTTCTTTTAATAATTTAAGAATAGATTGTGTCGTTGCAGGATCTAATGCGCTAGTTGCTTCATCACATAATAAGACTTTAGGATCGCTCGCTAAGGCGCGTGCAATGGCTACACGTTGTTTTTGCCCACCAGAAAGATTACTTGGGTAAGTATCACGTTTTTCACTTAAACCAACAAGCTCTAAAAGTGCGGTAATTTTTTCTTGGATTTTTGTTTTTGACTCACCTTCCAATTCCAAGGGTAATGCCACGTTTTCAAAGACAGTGCGAGAACTTAGTAAATTGAAATGCTGAAAAATCATTCCAATTTGACGACGAGCACGCACTAACTCGCGATCAGAAAGTCCTGTTAATTCTACGCCGTCAACAATAACGGAACCGCTTGTTGGTTTTTCTAATAAATTCACACAGCGAATTAATGTACTTTTTCCTGCGCCAGATGCACCAATTACGCCACAAATTTGACCTTTTTCGATGTTTAATGAGACATTATCAAGCGCAGTCAATTTCTTACTAGGCAGCTCAAAAATCTTCGTTATATTGCTTAGCTTAATCATATAAGCCCTTTTTCTTTATTGTTTTTAAATCTGTTTCGGTATTCTAGACGTCTAGATTGCTATGTCAATATGTCAGATTATCTTTTTTAGACAGATTGGTTATGAGTTATATTTGCTAATTGCTTGGATTAAATGGATAATTTTCGGCAATTTGATACGTATGAAAGGTAAGAGAATGAAGAAGGCTATTTTTTTAGATCGCGATGGTACGTTAAATATTGATTACGGTTATGTACACGAAATTGATAACTTTAAGTTTATTGATGGTTCGATTGATGCATTGCGAGAATTAAAGAAAATGGGATATATGTTGGTGTTGGTTACCAATCAATCTGGAATTGCGCGTGGTTATTTTTCTGAGGATCAGTTTTTACAGTTAACAGAATGGATGGATTGGTCATTGGCTGAACAAGATGTGGATCTGGATGGAATTTACTATTGTCCACATCATCCTGAGGGAAAAGGTGAATATAAAGAAGACTGTGATTGCCGGAAACCTAAACCTGGAATGCTATTGCAAGCGATCAAAGAATTAAAGATCGATCCTGCGCAATCTATTATGGTTGGAGATAAAGTTGAAGATCTAAAAGCTGGAATTGGCGCGAAAGTGAAAATGAATGTATTAGTTCGTACAGGTAAACCAGTAACAGAGGAAGGCGAGAAAGTAGCTGATTATGTGTTAGATTCTATTGTTGATCTTCCGAGAATTTTAAAACGATTAAAAAAATAGCTCAAAATATCTATATTTTGCTCTAATCGCTTGTGCTTTAATCAAAAGATCATTTTTTTAAATATTTTTACAAAAAAGTACTTGCAAGGGATTTGAAAATCCCTATAATGCACCGCACACAACGACGCACTGTTGTGAAATTTTTAAGTTTACAAGTGCGTCGTTGTTTTTTGCTCTTTAACAATGTATCAGACAATCTGTGTGGGCACTTGTTGATTGACTTGTTTTAAAATATTTTTAATTTTGAAGTCTTAATAGGTGCTTAACTGAAAATTCATAATTACTTTTTTAAGTAGTGTTTTTATTTATAGCTAAGCAGTTTATTGAGCGATTGAACTTGAATTGAAGAGTTTGATCATGGCTCAGATTGAACGCTGGCGGCAGGCTTA